>DCIM01000042.1:30765-33466 GCA_002316005.1 Prevotellaceae bacterium UBA1726
ATATGTTACATCATAGTTTCAGCCGTGTTAAAAATCTGTGTCTTGTTTTAGTTCCTGTCACCTCCGAAGTCCTTGCGCTCGTTGATGACTTTCAGCCCGTCAACATATATGTCGCTTGCCTTCTCTGTGTATACTCCGTAGACTTTGCCGCTGACGAATCCTTCGCCTTTGCAAGGACGCTTGTCGTATACTCCTCCGGCATACACACCTCGGTCAACAAGACGGAGGTTTACATTGTTGAGATAGATGTTGTTCACTTTGTCGTCAGTGTCTCCTCCGATGAAACAACCGTTCTCTGCAATGGCTGTTATATTGTTGAAGAAGATTCGGCTGACCTCTCCACAACGACCTTCAATCTCGCCTTTTGGGAATCGCCAGTTGGCATCCTTGTGATTGCCGTTGGCACGAGGGTAGGAGGTTACATATATCGGTTCGGCCTTTCCCCACCATACATCCGACCACAGACGGCAGTCGAGTTGGATGTTGGAGAATGTGACGTCGGTCACAGTGCCTTCATCGCGGTTCTGAATACCAAGACCGCGGTTTGATGCCTTGATGATGCAGTTGTCGAAAACGACATTGGCAATGGAATCCATATTCTCCGAACCAATCTTGATGGCGCACGAACGGCTTGCCATCACGCAATTGGTTACTGTGATGTCCTTGCATGGACCATACTCCTCAAACTCACGACGGTTCTTCAGGCAGATACAGTCGTCGCCTGATGTGATGTGGCAGTTTGCAATGCGTATGTTGCGTGAGTGGTCGAGGTCAATGCCGTCGCCATTGCGAATCTTCAGGTTGTTCAGAAGGCTGATACCGTCGATCAATGCATCATCGCAACCCACAAGGTGTACTGTCCAATAGGCTCCGTTGCGAATGGTGACATCGCGTATGAGGAGATGCTTCACGTCAATAAGTGTCAGCGGATGTGGACGTGGATCGAAGGTTGTCACTGGTTTCAACTCGTAGGAATCCTCCAGCTCTGCTCCCATGAATGCAATGCCGTTGCCGTCGATTGCTCCACGACCTGTTATCGAAATGTTCTCTGCATGATTGGCGTAAATCCAGAGCATGCCCTCACCTTCGTTCTTGCCGAAAGCACTCATGTGGTAAATGTTCTCGTCGGGATTGGCGAGAAGGGTAGAGGTGGCCTCAAGATGGAGCTCTACGTTTGACTTCAGTTCAATCGGACCTGCCATAAAAACACTATTACGGGGAAACAGCACACGGCCGCCTCCCTCGCGCGAACATTTATTTATTGTGTTCTGTATGGCAATTGCATCGTCGGTCACGCCATCGCCCTTGGCACCGAAATCCTTCACGTTGTAGACGGATTGCGCCATTCCAAGCAACGAGTACAAAGATGCAATTATTATTATGAAAGATATTCGTCTCATTGAAGACTCTGATTTTCCTATATTTAATATCAACAGTTTAGCTTTATACCTTTGCAAAGGTAATACAAATTTTCCAAACAATTGACTTTTTTATAAAAAAAGTGCAATAATATATGATTTGACGCCTTGTTTTTCGTCTTTATTACAATAATGGAGGAAAAAAAGGACATTTCGCGGTTTTGCAACGCCCACTTTCCATTTGCGTCCATTAACAGGAAAAATGTAATGCAGATACGCCTAAAATGAAAATCTATGATAAAAATGATGCGCGAAATTTTGCAGAATGAAAATAAATACTTAACTTTGCAAGTGCAAAGTGTCTCGCGGGACACAATGGTATGAATCACTTTTTTATAAAATAAACAAAAGAATTATGGTAAATTACAAAGACCTTGGTCTTGTGAACACTCGTGAAATGTTCAAGAAGGCCGTTGCTGGTGGTTACGCTATTCCAGCTTTCAACTTCAACACAATGGAGCAGATGCAGGCTATCGTTCAGGCTGCAGTAGAGACAAAGTCTCCAGTTATCATGCAGGTTTCTAAGGGTGCTCGTGCTTATGCTAACGGTACTATCCTCCGTAACCTCGCTAAGGGCGCTGTAGAGTACGCTAAGGAGCTCGGTTGTGAGAATCCTGAGATCGTTCTCCACCTTGACCACGGTGATACTTTCGAGATCTGTAAGGAGTGTATCGACAATGGTTTCTCTTCTGTAATGATCGACGGTTCACACCTCCCATTCGAGGAGAACATCGCTCTCGCAAAGAAGGTTGTAGAGTATGCTCATCAGTTCGATGTAACAGTTGAGGCTGAGCTTGGTGTGCTCGCTGGTGTTGAGGATGAGGTTTCTGCTGCAGAGTCTCACTACACACAGCCAGAGGAAGTAATCGAGTTCTCTACACGTACAGGTTGCGACTCTCTCGCTATCTCTATCGGTACTTCTCACGGTGCTTACAAGTTCACTCCTGCACAGTGCACACGCAATGCAGATGGTAAGCTCGTTCCTCCTCCACTCGCATTCGATATCCTCCACGCTATCGAGGAGAAGCTCCCTGGATTCCCAATCGTACTCCACGGTTCATCATCAGTTCCACAGGAAGAGGTTGCTACAATCAACAAGTTCGGTGGTAACTTGCCAGACGCTATCGGTATCCCAGAGGAGCAGCTTCGTGAGGCTTCTAAGTCAGCTGTATGTAAGATCAACATCGACTCAGACTCTCGTCTCGCTATGACAGCAGCTATCCGTCAGCACTTCGCTGAGCACCCAGATCACTTCGACCCACGTCAGTATCTGAAGCCAGCTC
>DCIM01000077.1 GCA_002316005.1 Prevotellaceae bacterium UBA1726
TTGAAGGAGGTGGTTTTTTAAGAGGAAAATGCGTGGGCAAAAAGCCTGATGGCTTTCTATGCTGTTTGTCTTTAATCAGAGAGTTGAAACATGCTTCACTCTCTTCCTAAATCCACTCAGCAGTGCTTTCAGCACTATGCCCACTCTGGAAAATCTGCTGTTGCAGCAAAATTGCTCCACATTCGTTACGCATAAAATATGATTACTCCGACCCGACGCGTAGCCATTTTCTGCGAGAAACATCAAGTTTCGAAGCAATTTTGCTGCGACAGCGATTTTCCAACATGGCAAGTGGCATTGGTCACTGCAGATGAGGAATGATTACTGTGGAAAACTCGTTTTCAAGCAGGGGGAATTACTCAGATGCAAGAAAACGAAGTTTTTTGCCATGTATTTTCTTTGTTTTTCTAACCAGTAGGTTTATATAAAAAAACATTGGCAGTACATGATTGTGCTGCCAATGCTATTATTGAGGGGTTATGGTTGTTTACTTCCTCAGGATATAAACGCAGAATGACTTTGCAGGTACTTCTGCTTCAAGGACATTACCATAGACACCAACGACCTTCTCTTGTGGAGCAATCTTTGTTGGTTGGTCGAGGGTGTTCTCTGCTACAGGATCATCGCTGTGGAGAGTAATAACCTTTCCAGAGGTGAGATTCTTCAAACCCTTGAAAGTGAGTTTCACTGGCTGTGCCTGCTCGCTTACATTGGCAATCTTCACATAAATCTCGCCCGTTGCACTGTTGAGTACTGACGAAGCGAACAATCCATTCTGATCCTCATCGCCAGCAACAACCTTCTTGTTCATTGTGAGCGAGAGAACATTTGTTCCCTTGTAGTGAGAATAGAGCTGCTGAACATAGTATGAGCAAGACTTGAATGAACGAGTATTGTCGAACCAAATCATGTCAGGACGCCACTGCCAACCCTTCACATGGGCGAAGAGTGGGGCATAGGTAGCCATGTGAACAACATCGGCATTACGCTCTATACCAGTCATGAAGGCAGCCTCCATGAGCGAAGCATTGAAGTGGTTCCACTTCTTGCCCTTTCCGTGACAAGCATACTCGCCAGCAAACACCTTTGGACCCTTACGATCGTAGTTGTCGTAGCGATGACGGTTCTTTGCATCCATGAACCAAGCCTCGTTGCGATAGAAATGCTCGTCGTAGAGATCGGCCTTGAGTTCCTTCATCTTTGGCTGGAGCATATCAAATTTGTCACCTTCTGAGTCAGGACCGGTAGTACCGATATACTTTATCTCCGGATGCTGCTTCTTCAAGACATCGAGGAACATCTTCAGACGCTCAGTAAATACAGGGTTGTCGGCATAATCCCACTGCTCGTTTCCTACAGCCATGAAATGGAGGTTGAATGGAGCTGGATGTCCCATGTCTGCACGAACCTTACCCCACTTTGTATCAACGCCGCCATTGGCAAACTCGATGAGGTCGAGGGCATCCTGGATATATGGTTCAAGATCTGCACAAGCCACATGAGCCTCCATGTCTGGTTTGCCGTCAGTCTCATTCTGGAACTGGCAAGCAAGACCACAGGTGAGTACAGGAAGAGCCTCACAACCGAAATCCTCGCACAACTGGAAGTACTCGAAGAATCCAAGGCCGTATGACTGATAGTAGTCAGGATAGAGACGATAGTCGAAGCAGTTCTCCCAACGGTTTTCGTTGTACTGACGGTTTTCAACAGGACCTACGCTATTCTTCCACTGATAGCGAGTAGCAAGGTCGGTACCCTCAACGATACAACCACCAGGGAAACGGAAGATGCCAGGATGGAGGTCGCAGAGAGCCTGTGCAAGGTCTTTACGCATACCATTCTCACGTCCTTTCCATGTGTCGGTAGGGAACAATGATACATGCTCAACATCGATAGTAGTCATCTTTGCCTCGAAAGCCTCGCCCTTCTCGTGAGAGAGGAACAAACGCAGGCGAGCATCATCGATGGTCTGTGTTGACTTGATGGTGAGAGTGTACTTCTTCCATTCCTTGCCTGTGACGGTAATTTCATCGGCAGTGAACTCCTGATGTTCGCCCATGCTGTCATCATCAACGAGCTGTACACGCAGAGCACCAGTGCCACCCTCTGGACAACGAGCCCAAAGAGAGAAACGATAAGTAGCATCTTTCTTCACTGCAATGCCAAAGAATCCCTCGTTCTCGATACCAGTACGCTTGTGCTTGTGACCAGGGTCAGCAAGACGAGCATAGTGAGGATTCTTGTCGAAAGGACCATCATTCTGGATAGAAACACTACCGAAAGCAGTCCATCCCATGAGGTTCTGCTTGAATTCGAATGAGCGGTTCTTGATCATTTCTGCATAGAGACCGCCATCGGCAGCAAAGTTGATATCCTCGAAGAAGATACCATACATTGTGCTCTGTACCTGTGCGCCAGGCTTGTTTGCCTGAATCACCATCTCGTTAGTCTGTGCATACGAACAAAGTGTTCCTGCCAATGCTAACGATGCCAATAAAATCTTAGATTTCATACATTTATTATTATTAGTTATTATTGATTTTCTCGTTGTTATCTGTCCATGACAATCCATCCGTCATCGTCGAAAGTGAATTGACGAATGAATAGTTTCGCCTGTCCGTTTTTCTCAATGTCGTAGGCATGAGACAGAAAGTACCAATTGCCATCAAACTGATAAGCCGAACAATGACCAATGCCAAAGAACTTATCGTCAGGGCCAACTAAGTAAGTACCACCGCCAAATGCCATATCATGTCCCTCCTTGTCAAGGTATGGTCCTTCAATGTTGCGACTGCGCCCATAGACGGTTTTGTAGGTGGAGTTCTTCCCCTGACAACAATAATCCCAGCTAACAAACAGGTAATACCAGTCGCCTCGCTTTATCACGAAGGGTGCCTCGATAGCATTGAAGCCTGCCTCTATGGAATCACCCTCCTCAATATTGAATGCTGCGGGATCAGCAAACGTTGCATTATTCTTCAATGGTTCGAAACGTCGGGCGATAGTGGTCGGAGTCGTCTTGATATCTTTTAGATTATCTTCGAGGGCCACGATTTGTATTCCATCCCAGAAGGAGCCGTAGAAGAGAAGCCCCCCAACCCCCGAAGGGGGAGTATTGAGCGAGAGGTTTGGATCTATTGCATTCCAGTTGTCCTTGTTACGATGTGAAACAACGACTGGTCCCTGATCTTCCCATTTATAATAAGGTGAAGTTGGGTCAAGGGTTTTGTTTGTCGCAAGACCTATGGCACTACCGTTCTTTCCAAAGGTTGAACAAGAATAGTAGAGATGCCACTTGCCATTGACAAAGCTGATGTCAGGTGCCCAGAAATGCCCGCGGAAACCAGGAACACTGTCGGTTGTCCACTTAGGCATTGCAGTATTACCCTCGAAATGATGTTCCTTACCGTCTCGCCCTTTCATCGTCACTGAGAAGACGGACTTCTCCTGACGCCATTCTTTCATATCACTGCTTGACATTACGCTGATGCCCATGCCAGTAGAGAAGATGTAAAACCTTCCATCCTCTCCATGTGCCATGACAGGATCGTGGACATCAGGATAACTGGCATCAAACTTCGGCGGAGTCTGAGCAGAAATGGATATTGCGAAAAAATAAAAAAATATGGTAATATAATACCGCATCATGTATGTTGAGTTCGAGTTAGTTGTTTTTATTGCCGACAAAGGTAGCATATTTTTTTCATGATGGCAAATATTTCCACGAAAATCTTTAATTTTTCCAATAATAATGGTAAAAATGACACTATTTATTTTTTAACACTTCCATTTGATGCGCATTAAGTATTCTGCCCCAAAAACAAAAAACAACCTTGCAAAGTGTGAATATTTGTAAATTTCAGTTTAGATTAATTAAATAATAGTCAAAATGACACTATAAATGAATAACTTTATATATCTTTGCGTCCAGAAACCAATTTTCTAACTAACAATAATAGTAGATAAGTATATTCTCTGAAACAGTATCGTCCCTTTATATATAAATAATGTGGGATGCTGGATTGTAGTAGTTTTTTGAGTTTATTGCCAATTCGAAATTTAAATCTTTATATAATTATTAATCAACAAAAATGAAAAAACTTCTATTCTTAATGATGCTGAGTTTTGGCGTCATGAGCGGTTTGGTATTTAATGCCACTCCTGCAATGGCAGCTGTAGCACCAGCACAGCCTGTAAAGGTGTCGGGTCAGGTTATTGACCAGGATGGTGAACCTCTATTGGGTGCAACTATCAAGGTTAAGGGCACTGACATCGCAACAGTGACTGATTTGAATGGTAACTTCCAGTTGGAGGTTCCTTCTGATGCTACACTCGTAGTTAGTTACATTGGTTTTAAAGATAGCGAGATTGCTGTACGCGGTCGTGCTGTCCTCGAGCCAATAGCTCTTAGTGCAGACAATACTACACTTGATCAGGTTGTAGTTGTTGGTTACGGTACACAGAAGAAAGCCGATTTGACAGGTTCTGTATCAATCGTAAATGCAGAGGAAATGAAGAGAACTTCAAACTCAAACATCTCTACAATGCTTGAGGGTAAGGTTGCAGGTGTGCAGATTACATCTGACGGTCAGCCAGGTGCTGATCCTTCAGTTCGTATCCGTGGTATTGGTTCTTTCGGTAGCACAGCTCCACTTTATGTTATCGACGGTGTGCCAATGGGAACAACAATCCGTGATTTCTCTCCAAATGACATTGAGACAATCCAGGTATTGAAGGATGCTTCTGCAGGTGCCATCTATGGTTCGCGTGCTGCAAATGGTGTCATCATCATCACAACAAAGAATGGTAAGAAGGATCAGCCTTTGAAGGTTGACTATAAGGGCTACTTCGGCGTTGACCGTATCTCAAAGAGCGTTTATGACTTGATGGATGCTAATCAGTACAGTCAGTATCTTGGTCAGGCATGCGAGAATGTCGGTGTAGCAACCCCTGGTGGCTATAGCATGGGCGAAGACGGTAAGTATCATTTCATGGATAACACCAATACAGACTGGTTCAATGAGGTGTTCAAGACAGGTGTTCGTCAGAACCACAATGTAAACCTCAGCGGTGGTGGTGCTCACAATACCTATAATATTGGTCTCGACTACTTCAGCCAGAAGGGTACCCTTGAGGGTGCAGGTCCAAACTATGACCGTTTCACTGCTCGTGTTAACAACACAATGGAGACAAAGTTCGTGAAGTTCCGCACAAGTCTTGTTTATTCTCATTCTAACCAGGACGGTATGGGTCTTTCGAACGCTTCTGAGTATGTTCAGGGTCTTTATGGTGATGTGACAAATGTTCTCCGCGGAACACTCCTCATGCAGCCAACAATCAAGGCATATGACGAGTCTACATGGGTTCTTGATGATAAGGTAGGTTCGGCAAGCAGCTTCGGCTATGATGCTTATGGATATGGTGTTTACTATGATACAATCCATGGTGATATCTCTGCATCAAACCCACTCCTTGTAAACAACCTCCTCACACGTAACACAATCGTTGACCGTGTAATGGCTACAGGTTCTGCTGACGTGGATCTTCTCGACATGATTGGTCTTAAGAATAAGAATCACAAGCTTACTTACAGACTCAACCTCTCTTACAGCAAGACATTTGCTAAGGACAACACATGGGTTTCTGCATGGATTCAGAGTAACCGTGTTTACCTTGACAAGTCAAACGAGAAGTTGACAAAGGGACAGCGCAACTACTCAGATTACCTCATTGAAAATACTCTTACATACGATGGAACACTTGGTCTCAACCATGTTAACCTCGTTGTAGGTCAGACATACGAAGAGGAGAACACCAATACTCTCACAGCATGGGGTGTAAACTTCTCAGAGCCTTACTTCCTCCAGCTTCAGAACGCTGCTTCGAAGGATGCAAGCTCTTACGAATATAAGCATGCACTTGCATCATACATCGCTCGTTTGAACTACGATTATGATGGTAAGTATCTCTTCTCTGCTATTGTTCGTCGTGATGGTAGCTCTCGTCTTACAAAGGCAATCCGTTGGGGTACATTCCCTTCAGTATCACTCGGTTGGCGTTTCGACAAGGAAAGTTTCTTCCCTATCAACCGCGACATCGTAAATATGTTTAAGGTACGCGCAAGCTATGGTGTTCTTGGTAACGAGAATATCGGTGAGTACCAGTATCAGGCAACAATGAACCGTAACAACATGACCTACAGCTTCGGCAATCAGGCAGTTACTGGTTCGGCTGTTTCTACTTTCGTAAACGAGAACATCGCTTGGGAGAAGAAGAAGACAACAAACATCGGTATCGACCTTGCTTTCCTCAACAACCGTATCGAGTTCACAGCAGAGTGGTACAAGAATGTTTCTGAGGACCTCCTCTACTCAGTTCCTGTTCCAGCAAACGCAGGTGTTGCTAACACATCTGTTACAATGAACGCTGCATCAATGGAGAACAGTGGTTTTGAATTCTCTGCTACATATCGTAACCACGACAACCCATTGAAGTTCGATATCAGCGCAAACCTCTCAACACTGAAGAACAAGGTAACTTCACTTGGTTTCGGTACAGAGAAGTACATCACTGGTGCTTACGCTACATATGTAGGTCAGGAAGTTGGTCAGTTCTACGGATGGGTTTACGAGGGAATCGCTCGTACTCAGGAGGATCTCGACAACCACGCAACACAGGATGGTGCTAATGTAGGTGATTGCCTCTATAAGGACGTAAATGGTGACGGTGTCATCAACGGTGACGACCAGACAGTTCTCGGTAGTGGTCTTCCAAAGGTGAACTTTGGTCTTAACTTCCACTTCGAGTATAAGAACCTCGACCTCAGCATCGCTACATTCGGTGCATTGAACTATCATGTTTCAGACGATATCTACAACAGCCTTAACTCATGCTATGGCTATGGCAACAAGGAAGTAGGTATGCTTGAAGCAAACCAGTGGTCAGAGGATGGAAGCAGATACCTTTCTGCTATTCCACGCACATATGTTACAAACAATGCAACTCTTGCTTGGAATGACCTCTTCTCAGAGCGTAAGATTCAGAACGCTGCATATTGGAAGATTGCCAATGTAGAACTTGGCTATAACTTCCCTGATAGATGGTTCAAGGGTATGGTAAGTGGTGCTCGTGTATATGTTTCTGCACAGAACCTCTGTACTCTCACAGGTTACCATGGCTACAATGTTGACTACGCTGGTGGTACATTCACCCCAGGTTACAACTTCTGCTCATTCCCATCAGCTCAGAGCTTCATGGCAGGTATTCTCTTCTCATTCTAAACTTAAAGAACGATACAATTATGAAATTATTTAAATATTCCATAGCCCTCATGTTGGGCCTTGCTACTCTCGCATCTTGCGAGGACAAGTTGGAACTCACAAACCCAAACCAGCAGACAACTGGTACTTTCGCCAATAACATTGACGAATTGGAGGAGTGTGTTATCGCAGCATACAACCATATTCGTATGGAAGGAACATACGCTCGTGTAGGCTACACTATTGATGTTTGCCGTGGTGATGAGGTGTGGAACTCTTCACAGGTATGGTACATGCCTTTCGATGATTTGAACGAGCCTATCACTGACGAAATCGGACAGTGGTCATGGCGTGACTGGTACTATACTATCAATGTATGTAACTTTGTTACAAGTAAGTGCGAGCAGGTAAATGCAAAATCAGAGAAGTTGAACCAAATCTACGGACAGGCTCTCTTCATTCGTGCTCTTGCTTACTATAACCTCGCTATGTACTACCAGAATCCTGCTCTCATCACAGACTATGCAGATTATTCAACTCTTGATGGTCTCTATGCTTCAAATGAAAACACAGCAAATGACGGACGCACACAGTTTGATGTTGTCCTGGATCAGGTAGAGGCAGATTTCTTGTCGGCTTCACAACTCCTTCCATCACGCGATGCTGGTGGCGAGTGGGCAAAGGGCCGTGTTACTTGTGGTTCTGCAGCAGGTTATCTTGCTCGTGTTTATATGCAGCGTCATAAGTATTCAGAAGCTCTTGCTGTTCTCAAGGACATCCTCAGCACTGCTGACGGTGGCAACCAGAAGTATGGTAAGTACGAGCTTATGAAGAACTACGGTGACAATTTCCGTGAGGGTTCTGCTTATGAGAACAATGCAGAGTCACTTTTCGAGATTCAGTTCCTTGACTACGGTTCACAGGGTACTGACGATGAGTGGACTCCAGTCAACACATCTGCTAACGCTACTCAGGGTTCTGCAATCGAGTCGAACTTCGGTCCTGGCGACTGTGGTGGTTGGGCTGACCTCTCGGCTTCTCCATGGCTCTATAGCCTCTTTAAGCAAGAGCGTACTACAACAGGTAAACTTGACCCACGTCTTTATTGGACTATCGGTACTTACGAGACAGACTGGGAAGGTTTTGAGTATGGTAACATGTGCTACACAGTTGCAATGACTCCAGATGCTCCTGTTGTGACAAACAATAATAATGGTGGTCTTCCTATCGCTAAGAACACAAACCTCCGTACAGGTCTTTATGACAAGGTTGTTACCGGTCTTCACGATGGTATCAATATCCGTATGATGCGTTACTCAGATGTACTTCTTCGTGCTGCAGAGTGCGAGAACGAGATTAACGGTCCTACTCAGCAGGCTATCAACTGGATCAATGCAGTACGTAATCGTGCACAATTGGCTGATCTCAAGGTATCAGACTTCCCTTCTGCTGATGCTCTCTTCGAGCAGATTGCAAACGTTGAGCGTCCAAAGGAGTTCGGTTGTGAGTATGGCCGTGGTCTTGACCTTATCCGTTGGGGCTTCTTCTATGATGCAGACCGTCTGCAGCAGATTAAGGAACACGGAACATTCCGTCGTTCGGCTGACCGCACTCGTGTAAAGGAGTCTGTTAGCTACTCAGATGTAGGCATTGACCCAGAGCTTAAGTCTTCTTACGATTCTTATCTCCCTGGTCATGAGTTCCTCCCTATCTATCAGGGTACTCTCAATGATAACCCAAATCTCGTGGGTAACTCTGCTAACTACGGTACTGACAACTCTGCCGATTTCTTCGGTCGTGGTTGGAAAGTTCGCCCAGTGGTTAAGTAATTCAAATTCATAATTTTCTAATAGAATAAAACGATGAAATATCTAAATAAATTAGCAACAGTCTTCTGTTTTGCAGCTCTCGGCTTGCTGGCTATGACAAGTTGCGAGGGAGGTGATCTCTACAAAGTAGATTCTCCTGATTGGATTTCAGAGGCGATAGACTCTATCAAAGCCAACAAAGGCCAAGGTGGAGATGAACTGCCAGAAGGTACAGAGGATGTTTACACAATCGGTAAGACCGACTATTCTTCTGGTTGGTGGGCAGACTTCTCTAAGTACTATGTCATTCCTGAAGGAGCGGTTTGGAATGCAGTATTCAATCTGAATATCAACCCAGCAGCTCCTAACACATACAAGAACTTTGCACTTATCCTCTGTAATGATGCAGACCGTGGTTCGAATATTGAGTATGGAGCAATCCGTTACGACAATCAGCCAAGTGGTAACTCAGAGTGGGGTGACTATATCGACCGTTCATGTGTAGAGAGTACTCTTACTTTCAACACTGATACAGACGCAGGTGTAGAGAAACTTGGTGGTCGCGTAATCCTTACAATCGATCGCTCAGATCCAAACGCATTCACTGTTACTATGACAAATGGTACAGTGACAAAGACCTACAAGCAGAAGACTCCACTTGTAAACCTCAATGCTGACCAGAGCAATACAAATATCCGTGCTTTCCTTGTTCCTGAGGGATCATACATCAATTTCCTCCAGTCGAACATTGAACCAATCGGTGGATTCACATCAGCAACAGACAAGCAGCCTCTTAGCATGACTCTCAACTCAGTTCCTAAGAAGGTTCTCGTAGGTTCAACTGTTGAGGAGGCATTCGCAAATGTATCAGCTACTATTCAGTATGAGCAGTTGGTATCACAGACTGTTCCTCTCTCTCAGCTCTTCTACACAAGCGTTGACCTCAATACTTGCGGCAAGAAGAAGATCACTGTCTTCTACGATTCTACCTTCAAGGGTGAAAAGGCTACAACTCCTGTATATGCTGAGGCTGAGTTCGAGGTTGTTGACAAGATGTACACATGTCTCGGTGCTTCTGACAACTCTACTGGTTGGTGGGGTGCTCACTCAGAGAATGTGAAGGTAGGTCCAAAGGAGACTGTCGTTCAGACATTCACAAACTACACTTCTGGTGCAAACAACTGGAATAACTTTGTTATTGTCCTCTGCCGTGCTGACGATTCTGAGTATGCTGTAGTTCGTTCCGATAATTACGGTTGGGGTGATGGCTATGCAGCTTGTACTCCTATCGGTACTCAGGGTGACTGGGCTACATGGCTTGCAGCTATGGATGGTGCTAAGGTTACTACTTATGTCACAAACAATGGTGATGGCACTGCAGATGTTAAGGCTGTGATGATTGGCAATAATGGTCAGGAATATACTCAAGAGTATATCGGCATCAACACAGTTGACCCAGATAACTTCTACTATCGCTACACAGTTGACGGATGTCACTATGAATTTGACGATGTTCTTGGTGCTGATGACAACACTTCTGGCTGGTGGGCTGCTCATTCTCCAAACGAGCAGGTTCCTGCAGGCTACACCGTAACAAAGCAGTTCATCAACTACACTTCTGGTGCAAACAACTGGAACAACTTCGTTGCTGTTCTTTGCCGTGCTGACAACTCTGAGTATGCTGTAGTTCGTTCCGACAACTACGGTTGGGGTGATGGCTATGCAGCTTGTACTCCTATCGGTACACAGGGCGACTGGGGCACATGGCTTGCAGCAATGGATGGTGCTAAGGTTACTCTCTCAGTGACAAATGTTGGTGATGGTACTGCAAATGTCAATGCTGTTATGGTTGGTAACAACGGACAGACTTACACTCAGCAGTACAACGGCATCAACACTGTTGATCCTGACAACCTCTACTGGCGTCTCACCGTTGATGGTTGCCACATGGTATTCGAACCTTTCGGAAAGGCTGCATCTAATGCTTCAAAGAGCCGTTCAGCTCGTCGTCGCAATAGATAATACCTAATGTATAATTGAAGATGTACGATGGGCAGTGTTCATCGTACATCTTCATTCTCAAAACGTCTGCTAAACATTGATTAATTCCACCTCTTATTGTCTTCCATAAGTCTATGTTTGGAAAAATACTCAATACTTCACTCTTACTTCTTTCTGCACTTGCAGTAGGAGCTCAGACACAACTCACTGATGCCGATCTCACAGGCGCATGGAGTTCAAAGGCGGTATCTGGTCGTGTAGTTTGTCACGATCCGTCTATCTTTATCGACAATATCTCTGATGCCAGTAATCCAAAGTTCTACATCTACGGTTCGCACTTAGGCCGTGGATATACCACAGAGGCGTCAAACTATTTAACTTGGACAACATTCAAGACAGGCGAGGAGTCTTCTGTAGCAACAAATTCGCTGTTTGCTAATACTTCAGGCACTCTCGTCAACTTTTCTTTAGCATATAACACCCACGCTGTAAAGCAGGTGAAGGACTGCAACGGTTCAACGGTTACCTTTGGTAATTTCAGTGCTCACGGTTGGCAGTATAAAGGCAACACTGTAAAAGGAATGCAGTGGGCTCCAGATGTCATTTACAACAAGACCATGAAGAAGTGGTGCATGTATATGTCACTCAATGGTGACTATTGGTGCTCAAGCATCGTTTGCTTCACATCTTCATCACCTGAAGGACCATGGATTTATCAGGGTCCTGTTGTATTCTCTGGTTTTGGCAATGGCTACACACATAACGACTATGCCGCAACAGACGACTATACCCACACTGATTTCCAGATTGCTACAGGCGAGACTTCTCTCCCTGCTCGCTATAAGGTGAAGGATACTGGTGGCAACTATGGCAACTTCTGGCCTAACTGTATTGACCCTTGCGTCTTCTACGATGACGATGACAATCTATGGATGTCTTACGGATCATGGTCGGGAGGTATCTTCATGCTGAAACTGAATCCGGAGAATGGTCTTCGCGACTATACCTATAAATATCCTTACGAGGTAAATAATGCCTCTGCTACACCAGGGTCACCTGATCGTGCTTGTACTTCCGATCCTTATTTCGGTAAGAAGATTGCGGGTGGATACTATGTTTCTGGCGAGGCAAGTTATATCCAGAAGATAGGAAACTATTATTTCCTCTTCATGTCTTATGGTGAACTTCAGGCAAACGGTGGTTATCAGATGCGTGTTTTCCGCTCTGACAATCCTACTGGTCCATATACTGATCCTTACGGCACTTCTGCCATCTATAAGAGTTACAAGCTCAACTACACCGCAAGTATGGCTGATGCTCGAGGAATGCTCCTCTTTGGCGGTTATCAATGGGACAATATGCCTGTAGCAGAGATTGCACAGGGACATAACTCTGCGTTTAATGACCTCAAAGGTCGTTCGTTCGTTGTCTATCATACTCGTTTCAACAATGGTTCGGAAGGTCATCAGGTACGAATGCACCAACTCTTCCTCAACGAAGACGGATGGATTTCTGCTGCTCCAAACGAATTCCACGGCGAGACGATAACAAGCACCGATATTGCTACCCGTGCCTCTATTGCTGACTCTGAGATTCCTGGTGACTATCAGTTCTTGCGTCATCAGTATTTCCAGGACACAAAGAATAAGGCCTACGAGACTCCAGTGAACATCACCCTTACTCAGGATGGTAAGATAACTGGTTCGGAAACTGGTTCGTGGACACGCACAGCAGGTACTGATTTCATTACTCTCACAATTGCCGATGTAGATTATAAGGGTGTGCTCGTAAAGCAGACTCTTGATTATACCAACATCAGTTCGCTTTGTATTGCTGCTGTCTCTTCGTCAAGCGGTGCTGTTGTAAATGGAAAGAACTACTTCACTTATCAGCAGAATGTATGGGCTTCGAAGGCTGATGCAAAGGCGGCCATCAAATATACTCTCGATAAGATGTCGGCTCCTTTCTATAACGGACAGACTATCACCACAAAACCAACTCTTCCAAAGGTTGGTCTTCTGGGTGTGAATATCCGATGGGAGTCAAGCAATACGAGTGTCCTTACCGATGATGGTGTAGTAAAGGGCAAAGGCGATGTGACAATGACTATGGTTCTCGCCAAGGACGGTTATGAGTATCGTAAGGCATATAACATTACAGTAAATGCTGATGCAGAACCTACTGTTCCTGTCTATTACCCAGTATCTACTTACAAGAACACTACTTCTGCATGGTGGACAAACTTCTCGACATCTAATTACACTCTCACCGTTGGTAAGAGTATGAAGTTCCAGTTCTATAACTACTCTAACCGTGAGAACAACTGGGATAACTGGTGTCTCTATGGAGCAAACTATCCTCATGGAGCAAGTGGATACTCTGAGTATTTCGGTGTTCGCTGCGATAACTGGGACAATACTACAATGACAAATACAGGATGTACTTCAAACTATAATTGGGACACATTCCTTAGTGATATGGATGGTTCGCTGGTTGATATGACTGTCAATTATAGTAGTGCCTACACATTCACTATGTCGGCTACAATCACAACGACATCAGGAAATGTCTATAGTTATGCTTATACTAAGAACCTGTCAGCAAAACCTGCTGCCATTACTCTCTTCTTCGTAAGCGAGGGTTCTTATATTGACGGCTCAATTTTGAATGACATTGCATCTCCATTTGCCACTCCGACAGCGACTGATGGAGCTATCTACAACCTCTCAGGTCAGCGTGTAGGTACTGATTATAAGGGCATTGTCATCCGTAATGGTCGTAAATATGTGCAGAGATAAGCACTAACAGATGTTAAATAAGTGTAGATTTGACACTATGTCGTGAATTTGCTTTGTTTTTTCTTTGCATGTAAAAAAAATATTATGTAAATTTGCAAGTAGTATGAACCTATAACTAAAATTTAAATACAAAATGAATTTATTATTGTCATCAGTCTTTGCTTGGCAGGACTGGGCGGTTATTGCCGCATTTGCTGTCTGCATGGTAGGTATTATTGTCTATGTGGCACGACAGAAGAATGAAAACTCAGGTGATTATTTCCTTGGTGGCCGTGATGCTACATGGATTGCTATCGGTGCAAGTATCTTTGCTTCGAACATTGGTTCTGAGCACCTTATCGGTCTTGCTGGTTCTGGTGCAGCATCAGGTATGGCAATGGCTCACTGGGAGATTCAGGGTTGGATGATCCTTATCCTCGGTTGGGTGTTCGTACCTTTCTACTCTCGTTCAATGGTATTCACAATGCCTGAGTTCCTTGAGCGTCGTTACAACAGTGCTTCACGCTCAATCCTCACTGGTATCTCACTCATCTCGTATGTGATGACAAAGGTTGCTGTTACTGTTTACGCTGGTGGTCTTGTGTTCCAGCAGGTATTCGGTATCGAAAGCGTAAATCTCTTTGGCTACGATGTAGACTTCTTCTGGGTAGCAGCTATCGGCCTTGTAATCCTTACTGCTATCTATACCATCATTGGTGGTATGAAGAGTGTGCTCTACACTTCTGTACTCCAGACTCCTATCCTCCTCCTCGGCTCACTCATCATCCTCGTTCTTGGATTGAAGGCTCTCGGTGGTTGGGAACAGATGATGGAATTGTGTAATGTAAAGCCTAACTACGAAGGTGCTCAGGGTACAATGGTTCACTTGATGCGTTCAAATTCAGACCCTCAGTATCCTTGGCTTGGTGCATTGATTGGTTCGGCTGTTATCGGTTTCTGGTACTGGTGTACCGACCAGTTCATCGTTCAGCGTGTACTCTCTGGTAAGGACGAACGCGAGGCTCGTCGTGGTACCATCTTCGGTGCTTACCTGAAGCTTCTCCCTGTATTCCTCTTCCTCATCCCAGGTATGATTGCATTTGCTCTTCATCAGCAGAGTCTGGCACAGGGTGGCGAGGGCTTCCTCCCAATTCTTGCCAGTGGTGCTTACAATGCCGATGCTGCCTTCCCAACACTCGTTGCGAAGCTTCTCCCTGCAGGTGTGAAGGGTATCGTTGTTTGTGGTATCCTTGCTGCTTTGATGTCATCACTTGCATCGTTGTTCAACTCATCGGCAATGCTCTATACAATCGACTTCCACAAGCGTATGTGGCCAAACACAAGCGAGAAGAAGCTCGTGACAATCGGTCAGATTGCTACTGTTGTTATCGTGGTTCTCGGTATTCTCTGGATTCCAATCATGCGTTCTGTAGGTGATGTGCTCTATACTTACCTCCAGGATGTACAGTCTGTTCTTGCTCCTGGTATTGCTGCTGCCTTCCTCCTTGGTATCTGCTGGAAGCGTGCTTCTGCAAAGGGTGGTATGTGGGGCTTGCTCTCTGGTCTCATCATAGGTTTGACTCGTCTTGGTGCAAAGGTTTACTTCAGTAACACTCCTGATGCTGCAGACTCTTGGTTCAAGTCGGTATTCTACGACTTCAACTGGTTGTTCTTCTGTGGTTGCATGCTTTGCGTGTGTCTTGTTGTTGTTATCGTTGTCAGTCTTTTGACTGAGGCTCCTGACGAGAAGAAGATTGCTGGTCTTGTATTCGGTACTGCTACAGAGGAGCAGAAGGCTGCAACTCGTGCTTCATGGACAAAGTGGGATGTAATCCACACTATCATCATCCTCGGTATCACAGTGGCATTCTATGTTTACTTCTGGTAATCCTATCTCCATATAAAGAAGAATGACAAATTATTCATCATATCCTCGTTTTCTCGTATCTGTTGACTGTGTAGTCTTCGGATTTGAGGACGGCAAGTTGAAAGTTCTCACCCATAAGCGCCCGTATGAACCGGGCGAGGGTGAGCTTTCGCTGATTGGAGGATTTGTTGAAAGGGATGAGAATCTCGAAATGGCAGCAAGGCGTCTGCTCTTGAATTTCACAGGACTTGATGATGTCTACATTCAGCAGATAGCCGCATTTGGTGATGTTGAACGCGACCCAGGCGAGCGTGTAATATCCATCGTCTACTCCGTATTGATAAATATAAAGTGGTACGACGAGGAACTTGCACAGAAGTACAATGCCGAATGGATTAATGTGGACGAACTCCCTCAACTCTGTTTCGACCACAACGAAATGGTGGAAAAGGCACGGAAGATTCTTGGCGAAAGCATAAAGGAAACTCCTGTTGCAGGCTATCTCCTGCCTCGCTATTTCACGATTTCCAATCTTCAGTCTCTCCACGAGGCTGTACTCCGACAGGAAATCGACAAGCGAAATTTCCGCCGCTCGTTATCGGAAAAGTCCTACATCCATGCTACAAATCTGATTGACAAGATGTCGTCTCGACGAGGAGCAACTCTATATGAATTCGATTTATAATAGCAACTGATAAAAACAGCATATTATGTTAGAAGCATTAAAGGAAAAAGTGTTCAAGGCTAACCTTGACTTGGTTAAGCAGGGCCTTGTAATCTTCACTTGGGGCAATGTCTCTGGTATCGACCGTGAGAAGGGACTTGTTGTAATCAAGCCAAGTGGTGTGAGTTACGATGATATGAAGGCAAGCGACATGGTTGTCGTTGACCTCGAAACAGGTAAGGTTGTTGAGGGCGAACTCAATCCTTCTTCTGATACTCCTACTCACCTTGTCCTCTACAAGGCTTTCCCAAACATCCAGGGCGTTGTGCATACTCATTCAACTTATGCTACAGCATTTGCTCAGGCTGGCCGCGACATTCCAAACATCGGTACTACTCATGCCGATTACTTCTACAAGGAGATTCCTTGCACTCGCGATATGACTGAGGCTGAGGTTAAGGGACAGTACGAACTCGAGACAGGAAATGTGATTGTTGATGAGATTCTCAATATCCGCAAGATTAATCCTGACCATACTCCTGCCGTTCTTGTAAAGAACCACGGTCCTTTCTCTTGGGGTACATCGCCTGACAATGCCGTTTACAACGCAAAGGTGATGGAGCAGTGTGCAAAGATGGCTTTCATTGCGTTCAGCGTAAATCCTGAACTGACAATGAACCCTCTCCTCATCGAGAAGCACTACATGCGCAAGCATGGTCCAAACGCATATTACGGTCAGAAGAAAAAGTAGCCCACCCAGGCCCTCCCAAAGGGAGGGATGCTGAATAGTGGGGTAAATACAAATAGTAATAAATAATAAATAATTAAAAACATCTACATTTTGACAGAGGCTAAAAGTCCCCGGTTATGATGTATTAAAACATCCTTCCCTTTGGGAAGGCTTGGTTAGGCTATGTACAATGAATTAGAACTTTGGTGGGTAACTGGTGCTCAGTTGCTTTATGGTGGTGACGCAGTCGTTCAGGTTGACGGTCACTCAAAGGAAATGGTTGATGGTATCAATGCTGCTGGCATTGTACCTGTGAAAATCGTCTACAAGGGTACAGCCAACTCTTCTGCTGAGGTGGAGGAGATTATGAAGGCTGCCAACAATGATGCTAAGTGTGCTGGTATCATCACATGGATGCATACATTCTCTCCTGCAAAGATGTGGATTAAGGGTCTTCAGGCTCTCCAGAAGCCATTGCTCCACTTCCACACTCAGTATAATGCCGAGATTCCATGGGAGACAATGGACATGGACTTCATGAATCTCAACCAGAGTGCTCATGGCGATATCGAGTTCGGTCATATCTGCTCTCGCATGCGTGTTCCTCGTAAGGTTGTTGTTGGCTACTGGAAGAGCGAAGAAGCTCAGCAGAAGATTGCTGTATGGGCTCGCGTTTGTGCCGGTGTTGCTGATGCTCACAATGTTCGTTGCCTTATGTTCGGTATGAACATGAACAATGTTGCCGTTACTGATGGCGACCGTGTTGAGTTCGAGCAGCGTCTCGGCTATCATGTTGACTATTATCCAGTGTCTTCTCTCATGGAGTACTTCAAGAAGGTTACTGATGCTGAGGTTGAGGCTCTTGTTGAGGAATACAAGCAACTCTATACAATCAAGATTGATGAGTCGGGCGAAGAGGTTTATTGGGAGAAGGTTCGCAACTCTGCTAAGGCTGAAATCGCTATCCGCCGAGTATTGAAGGATGAGGGTGCAACTGCCTTCACAACAAACTTCGATGACCTTGGTGGTGCTGACATCAACGACCCTAACTTCCTTGGTTTCGACCAGATTCCAGGTCTTGCTTCACAGCGTCTGATGGCCGAGGGTATCGGTTTCGGTGCTGAGGGCGACTGGAAGACTGCTTGTCTCTATCGCACTCTCTATGTCATCCAGGAGGGTATGCCTACTGGTTGCTCGTTCCTTGAGGACTACACTCTCAACTTCGCTGGCGATCGTTCGTCTTGTCTCCAGAGCCACATGCTCGAGATTTGTCCGCTCATCGCTTCCGATCGTCCAAAACTTGAGGTTCACTTCCTCGGTATCGGTATCCGCAAGCAGCAGACTGCTCGTCTTGTGTTTACATCAAAGGTGGGTCCTGGTATCAAGGCTACTGTTGTTGACCTTGGCAACCGCTTCCGTCTCATCACTCAGGAGGTTGAGTGCATCGAACCAAAGCCAATGCCAAACCTTCCTGTTGCTTCTGCTCTCTGGGTTCCACAGCCTACATTCGAGGTTGGTGCTGGTGCTTGGATTCTCGCAGGCGGTACTCACCACAGTGCTTTCTCTTACGATATCACTGCTGAGTATTGGGAGGATTTCGCAGAGATCACTGGTATTGAGTATGTTCAGATCAACAAGAACACCACAATCAGCGAGTTCAAGAAGGAACTGAAGAACAACGAGCTCTACTATATGCTCTCAAAGGCCCTTCGCTAAATTGTAAATTGTCAAATTGTCAAATAGCTTTTATGGACGCTAATACAATTATCACTTCTGGTAAGGCCATTCTCGGTATTGAGTTTGGTTCTACACGTATCAAGGCCGTTCTCATCGATGATGAGAATCGTCCTATCGCCCAGGGCGACCACGAATGGGAAAACCAACTCGTTGATGGTCTCTGGACCTATAGCATTGAAGATATCTGGGCTGGTCTGCAGGACTGCTACGCTTCTCTTCGTGCTGATGTAAAGATGAAGTACGCTTGCGAGATAAAGTCGCTTGCTGCCATCGGTATCTCTGCCATGATGCACGGATATATGGCTTTCAACGACAAGGAGGAAATCCTTGTGCCTTTCCGTACATGGCGTAACACCAACACAGGTGATGCTGCACGCGAACTCTCTGCATTGTTCAACTATAACATCCCTCTCCGTTGGAGCATCTCTCACATCTATCAGTGCATCCTCAATGGCGATGAGCATGTGAAGGAAATCAACTTCCTCACTACTCTCGCTGGATACATCCACTGGCAGCTGACTGGTGAGCGTGTGCTTGGTATTGGTGATGCATCGGGTATGATTCCTGTTGATCCAAACACCAAGACTTATGACGCTGAGATGGTTCGCAAATTCGATGAACTCGTTGCTCCTAAGGGTTATCCTTGGCATCTGCTCGACATTCTTCCAAAGACTCTCGTTGCTGGCGAGAATGCTGGTACTCTCACTGCAGAGGGCGCTCTCCGTCTCGACCCTTCTGGCACTCTCCAGGCTGGTATTCCTCTCTGTCCTCCAGAGGGTGATGCTGGTACTGGTATGGCCGCTACAAATGCTGTCAAGCAGCGCACAGGTAATGTCTCGGCTGGTACTTCTTCGTTCTCGATGATTGTTCTCGAGAAGGAACTCTCAAAGCCTTACGAGCCTATCGACCTCGTTACTACTCCTGACGGTAGTCTTGTGGCAATGGTTCACTGCAACAACTGTACTTCCGACATCAATGCTTGGGTGAAGATTTTCCGTCAGTATCAGGAACTCCTCGGCATCAAGGTTGATATGAACGAGATCTATACCAAGCTCTTCAATGTTGCCCTCGAGGGTGATGCTGACTGTGGTGGTATCCTTTCTTACAACTATGTTTCTGGCGAACCTGTAACTGGTCTTGCTGATGGTCGTCCAATGGTGGTTCGTTCTGCCAACGACAACTTCAATCTCGCTAACTTCATGCGTGCCCACCTCTATGGTGCTATCGGTGCATTGAAGTTCGGTAACGACATCCTCTTGAAGGAGGAAGGCGTGAAGGTTGACCGCATCACTGGTCATGGTGGTTATTTCAAGACAAAGGGTGTTGGTCAGCGTATGCTTGCTGCAGCCTTGAACTCTCCAATCTCTGTAATGGAGACTGCTGGTGAGGGTGGTGCTTGGGGTATTGCTCTGCTTGCTGGTTATCTTGTGAACAATGCCATGAACCTCAACCTTGCCGACTATCTTGAGAAGATTGTCTTCGGTGGCAACACTGGTGTTGAGGTTGCTCCTACTCCTGAGGATGTAGAGGGCTTCAACAAGTACATTGAGAACTACAAGCGTGGTCTTGCCATCGAGCATGCCGCTGTTGAGAACAAATAATCTCTCCCCCCCTATAATCAAAAAATAGAGGATGCACCGATTCCGGTCGCATCCTCTTTTTTGTCTATTGTAAGGCTTCCCTTTTGTTCGCCGTTGTGTTTCCGCCCCATTTTATGGGGCGGGCCCTTACATCTTTGGCAATTTGCTCAATGCCTCATTAATCTCCTCGTCTGTTGGGATATGGTCGGTCATTGTGCCATCGTTGAACTGCTTGTATGCCACAAGGTCGAAATATCCTGTTCCCGAGAGGTTGAATGCAATGGTCTTGCTCTCGCCTGTCTCCTTGCATTTGAGGGCTTCTTCAATGGCTGCCTTGATGGCATGACTCGACTCTGGAGCAGGGAGAATTCCCTCAGCACGTGCAAAGAGTTCGGCAGCCTCAAACACCTGTGTCTGTTCGTAGGCGCGTGCCTCGAAAACACCTTCATCATAGAGTTGCGAGAGGATTGGCGACATTCCGTGGAATCGCAGACCGCCGGCATGGTTTGCCGATGGAATGAATTGGCTTCCCACTGTGTACATCTTTGCCAAAGGACAAATCATACCGGTGTCGCAGAAGTCGTAAGCAAACTTACCGCGTGTGAACGATGGACATGATGCTGGTTCGGCTCCGATAATCTTGTAGTTTGCCTCTCCGCGAAGCATATCGCCAATGAATGGGGTAGCAAAACCGCCAAGGTTCGAACCGCCACCAGTACAACCGATGAGGATGTCTGGCTTGATGTTGTATTTCTCCATTGCCTTCTTTGCCTCCAGACCGATGATTGTCTGATGGAGAAGTACCTGATTCAACACCGAACCGAGCACATATCTGTAGCCTGGATTGGTCACTGCCACTTCCACAGCCTCCGAGATGGCACAACCCAACGAACCGGTTGTTCCTGGGTGCTCGGCAAGAATCTTGCGGCCCACCTGTGTAGTGTCACTTGGCGAAGGGGTAATCTTTGCTCCGTAGGTACGAATCACCTCACGGCGGAATGGTTTCTGCTCGTATGAGCATTTCACCATATACACATTACAGTCAATGCCGAAATACTGGCAGGCCATCGAAAGGGCTGTTCCCCACTGTCCGGCTCCTGTCTCTGTGGTGACTCCCTTCAGTCCTTGCTTCTTTGCATAGTATGCCTGGGCAATGGCTGAGTTCAGTTTGTGCGAGCCTGAGGTGTTGTTGCCCTCAAACTTGTAGTAAATCTTAGCAGGGGTGTCGAGGGCCTTCTCGAGGAAGTAGGCACGAACCAGTGGCGAAGGGCGATACATCTTGTAGAAATCAAGGATTTCTTCAGGAATATCAAACCATCGTGTATCATTGTCCAACTCCTGCTTGTTGAGTTCTTCGCAGAAGATTGGGTTCATTTCTTCTATTGTCAGCGGCTGTCCTGTACCTGGATTAATCAGTGGTGCAGGCTTTGTCTTCATGTCCGCGCGTACATTATACCATTGTGTTGGTATCTCGTCTTCTTTGAGATAAATCTTGTAGGGAATCTTTTCTTCCATAATGCTAATTGAAATAATTTATGAGTTATCCAAGGACAAAGTTAATCATTCTCTGCGAACCCTCCAAATTTTTCACTCTTAATCTTACGATTTTCCACAAAATCCCCTCTAATCTCCATAAAAACAAAAGCGAAATCCGGATATTTGTATCAAAATAACATCCAAATTTCGCTTTTCTATTATATTCCGTAATCGCCCCTTTTCCTTCTTCTCTATTCCTTCTTCCCTCTTCCTGCGTAGCGGCTCTCCTCCTTTTTTGTTCGCCGTTGTGCTTCAGCCCCATTTTATGGGGCAGTTCCCTTCCCTTTGGTGGGCTTTTGACTCGCTATCAAAATGCAGGTTGGGGGTAGGCTTCTGTTGTGGGTGAGGCTTTTCTCCCTCCCCTAAGGGGGAGGGCCGGGGAGGGGCTTTTATTCCTCTATCAGTTTCTCCAAATATTCCCTTGTCTGCTCCAGGTATTCCATCTCCGAGTCGTTCAGTTCGCATTCAATGGTTAGTGCTCCTGTGAATCCTACTCGCTTCAGTTCCTTTATTACTCCAGGGAAATCTACCTCGCCTTGTGGGATTGGCACTTCCTCGCCCAACTCGTATGGGTTCGCTGGGTTTGGATAATGACCGTCCTTTGCGTGGAACTCCTTGATGAGCGAACCAAACTGCTTCACTGCATCCAGTGAGTTGGCGTTTCCGTAGAGTAGGAGGTTGGCAAGGTCGCAGTTGATGAAACAGTTACCTACACCAATGTCCTTGATGGCACGAATCAGTGTCACTGGTGTCTCCTGACCGGTCTCAAACAGAATGTCTATGTTGCGTGCTTTTGCATACTCGGCAAGGTCTTTCATCACAGCAATGAATTCCTTGTATTGCTCTCCGCTTGGGTCGATTGGAATGAATCCGAAGTGTGAGTGCATATATGGCACTCCTGCCTCTACGCAGAAGTCTATCATGTTGTGATAGGTGGCAATCTTCTCCTCACGACCTTCTGCTGGCACCAGTCCGATTGTTGCCGGACCCTTGCGGAAATTCCACTCACTGTGTCCCGGTACACCAACAACAGTTGTCACGCGGATGTTGTATTTCTTCGATGCCTTTCTTATCTGCTGTGCCAGTTCGGTGTTGCAGTATTTTGCACTGTAGTTTATCTCGCACGAAGTGAACTTTGCGTTATGCAACTCCTTGAATCTTGCGTCAATGTCCCTCAGGTCATAAACGATTGTACCGATGGTGATAGGACTCTTCTGTGCCTTTGCTGCATTCTCTGCCTTTACCATCTGTGGCATCATCATCGCCACAACAAACAGTAATGTAAGTACCTTTTTCATATTCTTTGTATTTAGTAATTTCATATCCTTCGCCCCATGCAGGCTTCCTGTGGTGAGGCTTCCTTCCCTTTTTGTTCGCCGTTGTGTCTCAGCCCCATATTATGGGGCGGCTCCCTTCTGCGTTAGCTTCTCCCTTCCCTTTAGTGGGCTTTTGACTCGCTATCAAAATGCAGGTTGGGGGTAGGCTTCCTTCCCCCTCTCCTTTAGGAGAGGGCTGGGGTGAGGCACCTATTCAACACCCATGCCAGACGCAGGCCGCCCTTGAGCAACTGCTCCTCAACGGTTGGTGTCCATGCGCGAAGATAGTCAAAGAGCAGTACTGCACTCTCTGGTGTGTCTGCATAAACCCTACAGGTCACTTCGTAAGTCTCCTTGCCCCAGTCATTTGGCGTACCCTGACATATTGCCTCCACTTGTTCCTCCTTCAGTCGGTCTAACTCTTCCGCCCATTCCGTATGAGTCCAGGCATGGGCACGCTCCACAATCTGGGTGTCCCACATTGCATGGATGTTGGTGTCACGGTCGAAGAAATTCACAGGCCAACGGTTACCGCCCTTGTCACTTCTGTGACCCATGTGCAATGGCTGATGGATGTCGCCAACGAGATGGATGAGCATTTTCAGAGCCAACTGTCGTGTCTCGCGGTTGAGCGATTTGTCCTTCAGCAGTTCCGTCTGTGCCTCTATGGCCCTCACCACATCACCGGTTTCCAGCAGTGGAGCCTCCTCGTAGGTCTCGGCAGCATCAATATTCTTGTAGTGCCATGATTTTGTGTAGGCATACTCGGGAGTGTTACTTGCGTTGTCGAGCCAGTTCGCCCAGTAGATGATCGACCTGCCGTCAAGGAGTTCGTCTATTGCCGCCTTAGCCTCCTTTGTCAGATGACGCTGAGCAATGGCACAGGTAGTGTCGTGACCTTTCTGTCCCCACGACCAACCGTTGGCAGTTCCAATGACTGCCAACAGCAATGTTATGATAATGTTTTTTCTCATATTTCTTTCATTAACCTGATTGCAAAGATAATCAAACTTTCCGGTTTACGAAAGAAAATAGCTGAAAATTTGCCTCAGCCTCTTTTATACCGATAGTTATTGAAGCAGTTTCAAATCCAATCTTTCTACATGCATTTATTAAGTCATGCATAGATATACCTAGCTTAGTTACATCGCAAAATTGTTTAATTGTCCTTACGGAATATCGTTTCCCATAATATGCCGCTATCATCTGAATGCAGGTAGGACCACAGTCTGTCATTTCCAATTGTCTAATGTAAGGAACTTGTTTATTCTTAGAAAAGATCATATTTTGAATATCATATTTATTTGTCGTTACACAGGTAGAGCAGCACATTCTTTCATTTTCGCTATTGATGAATGAGTATTACTAGCGTTTTAAATATTGTAATCTATTTATTCACCCCAAGTTGAACTTGAGCTAAACTTGGGGTGAGCATTTCAAACACAAGAAATGGAGCAGATTGATCATTTCGGCTAATAAATTATGCTGTAGAATTTCAAAATATATGTAATGTACCAAATAGGAATCTTCTACCATTACTTTGGTTTCTTATCCAAACGAACGATTGCGTGAAGAAGGACGTATCGGTGAACGGTATTGTTAAGAACTTCCGTTTTGCCTTGGGCGTTAACTGTGAAATGAGTGTTCTTGAGCTGTCCGCATAGGTCAAAGGCATCAGCAACAAATACGAGGCGACCTTTGAAGAAAGGTCTTGATATGCGTAGGTTCCACACAAGATCCGAACTATTCATCTGTGCATAATCATAGCCTCTGCGATTATACAATGTGATGTCGGAGTTCACATCCAGTTTCCAAGGCAGTCGTGCCATCGCAGTAAAGCCATAGTTGAAATCAAAGGCATTGATATCTACATCAAGAGCTTTGCCTCCTGTTGCTCTATTCCATGCAATCTGTCCTTTAAAAGCAAGCGAATAACTCTTGGCTTTATAATCGAGGCGTACATTATCGGAGAGATACGACGATCTCACAATACTCTTTCCGAAAGTCTTTTGCTCAGACAACTTCACAAGGTCAACGTTGTTTGTATAGTCCTCTTTGAGGTTATTGGTGAGAAACCATTTCCTGCTATTATCTACTGGCAAAGTAATGCTGAAAGCAGCACCTGTTTTCCAGTTGCCGTCAACATTATCAGGATGATATTCCCTACGACCCGTCTGCCGTTCATAATCCATTGCCATTGCTATTGCATCATCGGTCAAGGAAAAATATGCAGAGGGACTTATCATTGTACTACCTTTCTTTATGTCATAACGAGAATTGAAGCGATGCGAAGTAGAATACTTCAAACCGGCATTGCCATATATGACATTCAACGGATTGGTATCATCCACATAGTCAACAAGATAAAGCATATCCGGCAATGTATGCTTCATGCTGTACGAGATTTGGGCGCTTTGCTTGCGATTCTTTGTCATAAAAATAGCCTCTGATTCGCAATCAAACAACGTCCAATGGCGTGTGAGCCTTGATTCATCGGATTTGCGGAAACTGAAATCGCGGTTTGTATGCAGCATGGATATCTTGCTATTCCATCTCCATTCCTTCTTTTCGTCATTAAGGAAACGCCATCTCGCTTCCCATACTCCAGAATGTATTCTCGTAAGCAAACGACTTTGGTAGCTGTTGCGTAAATCCAGTGTGTTAAGGTATTCCACTTCTGAAGGCAGCATCCCTAATTCTTTGTCACTGTTATTGTACCAACCATCAAGCTTTTCAAGGCAGAACACATCTTTGCCGGCATTGAGATAATCTTGCTCGAAACTATACATGTACCGGAACTCAACGTTCGATATGAACTGATAGTAACGAGCACCCAAGAGGTAATGATACTTATGCTCAGGTGTGTTGATAAAGCGATTCTGATAAGTTGTGTTGCCGTCTGACAAAATACTCCTGTTGTAGAAGTTGTTTCTTTCTGACGAACCGAATGATCCCAGGGCCATTGCCTGCAGCATATCCTTTGTCGGTTTTGATCCAATCATCTTTATGTAGGATGCATCGATACTACCTGTCCAGATGTTGTTCTGTTGAAGTGAGGAGAAGGTATTCTTGTTGATAAAGTCGGTAGTCTCTTCAAAAGGCTTCAGCGTGGTGACAGACATGGACGATGACTCAGGAGTAGAGCGTTGGAATGACAAGCTCTGTTGGATGTTCAGCAAATCAAAGACTCCGGAGCCCAACTTCAAATTCAGCTTATTCTTTGTTGATGCTGTCCAGTTCCTTACCTTTTCCTGCTGCGTAATTCGGTCATAGGTGCTGCCACTCGCAAAGATATTCTCCCTATGAGTGTCACGCTCGATATTGTTATTAAATCCCTGATACTGCGTTGTACTGCTCAGGTTGAACTTGTCATCACGCCCCCATACATTAGCATCAACACCAACCATACGGGTTGTCAATCTTCCTAATGGCGTCTTTTCCGGAGTCCAGTCGGAAGATTGTGCAGGTCTGGTGTGGTCGTTGACATTATTCTGATTGGCAACGAGTGATACACGCGAGTGATCACTCATGCGCATTCCAAACAATCGGGCAAGATACCGCTCGTCGGTACCATACCCCACATCAACATTGCCCACAAAACCGATATTATACTTCTTCTTCAGATTTACATCCATCACGAAAGAATTATCACCCATATCATGTCCGCTGGCAACACTCAGTTCGCTGGCTTTGTCGTACACTTTTATCTTGTCAATCATGTATGTAGGAAGATTCTGTAACATCACAGAATTATTGCCCCTGTAGAAGTCCCTTCCGTTCAGAAGCAGTTCATTCACATATCTTCCATTTACATAAATCTGGCCATTGGACTTCAGTTCTGCTCCTGGCAACTGAGCAACGAGATTGTCGAGCATGGAGCCCTCTGCCAGTTGGAAAGCATCTGCATTATAAACGATAGTATCGCCTTTATGATAGAACTTGATTTTTGTAGCTACGACCTCAACTTCATCCAGAGTTATATCGCTCTGCTTACGAAGATATATAGTTGGCAATTCTATACGTTGGCCTTTCTGTGTTTCCAAATCAATATCCACGAAGTAATCGTTATATCCACTATAACCTATTTTCAGGATATACTGACTTTGAACAGCCTTGAAACCGATGCTGAACTGAGCCAATCGCTTATCGCCAATATTACCCAAGTCTGCAGTAGAGGAGGCTACAGTTGTGCTGTCTTCCGCCAGCAGATCAATGCTTGCACCAACCAATTCATTATGGGTAATATAGTCCTGTACCCGACCATTTATTGTAATAGCTTGAAGTGTATTCTGTGCACATACAAAAAAAGGGAATAACGAGACTATAAATGAAATAGCAAATGTCTTCATATTTTAATTATTATATTATTTTGACGATACAAAAATACTTATTATACTGTTAATCAAAGCATAATTCTTGACCAAGGTTGTCAAAAGAACTCTAAATATTTTAGCAAAATTTTATCTATAGGGGGGAGGTATATGCCTGATACACAGACATATACACTGGCAAAACGAAACTCTTCCGATTATATGGTTTTTTTGGACACAATCAGACTATATTTTATAAAAACCGCCATTTCTACATTATTTTTTTGTAATTTTGCATCCAAATTAATTCAATTGTATTATGAGATATTCTTACTACATACTATTGGTTATTGTATGCTATATGCTGTCATCATGTCATTCGAACAACTCTAAGCATATGGATTACAGGTTGGAATCTATATGGAAAATGAGTGACGATGATCTTGATGGCGCGATTATGTTGGCAAAACAAATTGAGGACTCAGTTTACCTATGTGTAGAATCAACCAAGAAGAAGTATGATTTACTAAATATTCGTTTGCGCGATAAACAAGGAATCATACCTTCATCAACTGATTCTGCAAAAACAATTGCAAAGTATTTTGAGGAACATGGTGAACCAAGGGACAGAATGAGGGCATACCATTACCTTTCAAGTGCCTACCGTGATTTCCACGACAGCCCCAACGCAATTCTATTTGATCTAAAAGCTATTGAGGCGGCTGAAACTCAGAACACAGAGGATTCTGCAATGCTTGAAAAAGCATATTCTCAGCTTTCAACTCTATATCGCCAACAGCTAAACATGGAGAAATCTATTGAAATGGCAATAAAACACTATGACATATCGTGCGATAAGATCTGGGCGGCAATGGATATAGCAAATGCCTATTTTTTCTGTAATGATACTGTTCATTCATTGCAATATTACGATGAATGCTACGCTGTCTTAGCCAGAGACAAAGATTTCAACTACAATCCTGCTCTTCATTCTGAACTTTTAGCAAGGTATTCCATTTTCGGAATACTAGAAAAAGCAGATTCTCTATACCGATTATTGAAATTATTGCCTAGACCAACGCATCCTCAAAATTTGTATTCTGCTTTAGGTGAATATTTTATCAACAGACATGAGATTGACTCTGCCTTACATTATTACAAGTTAGATTTGGAATCGAATTTCTCATACGGACAAAAGTGTGATGCTTCTTATGCAATAATGAATTGCTATAAAGAAAACCCGATGGTTGATAGTATTGCTAAATATGCATTTTTATTTGCTCAATACAATGACTCGGTCATATCAGAGCGTAGGTTTGAACAAACCGTTAATGCCGATGCAGAATATCGCTATCGTAGAAATGTAGAAGAAGAAAAACGGATACTACAAAGAGATGAAATCTTAAGGAAGAGGATATATACTATTTCGCTGCTTCTAATAATGATTATTTTGGGTGGAAGTGTATTCTATTTCTATCGCAGGAAAAAGATGTTGGAACTTAACTTGTCGAAAGACCAACAGATAGAAAACTATACACAAGAGATAGCTAAGAAAGAAGATTCTATTAAGTCGGCGAAGGAAGCAATAGACAATCTTGATATGCAATTATCAGAGTTATATAGTCAGATAGGGAAGAAACAAATACAGAACGACACATTATTACAACTAGCCCTGATGAGAAAGGTTGAGGACAACGCATCCGAAGTAATCGAAAAGTTCAAGAAGGCATCATCAGGTCAATATCCATTAACAGAAAACGAATGGAAGGATTTGATGTCTGCTATAGATAGAATATACCCGGAATTCAAAAGTCTGTTACAGCATAAGATACCAAGATTGTCTAAACCAATTATTCAAACAGCATACATGATGAAGGCTGGCATGAGCAATCCTCAGATTGCAAGTTCAATGGACATACCCCGACAAACTGTATGGTATCGCAGTAATGCAATAAAAAAAGCTTTAGGTGATGATTTGCAAGTAGATATTGACTCTATTTAATCAAACATTTATATGTTTTGAAGTAAGATTTACTACTCGTTTTACTAGTCTGATATATTTTCTGATCATTCAGATCATATAGCGTTTGAGAAATCTTCTTCGCTTTTTATAAATATTTTCTTATTCTATTGATATTAAAATTTTGATATTAAGCGGTTTGCTTTCCAAAATAAAGAATTGTCCTTATATAAAAACACTTATATGGTGTCTCGGAATTGATGTGATAAAGGCTATATTTGGGACTCCAATCAAAAGTATCTACTCATAGTTACTTGCTAGTAGAATTTTTGTGTTAATATAACGTTACTGTTAATAAATGTAAATTACATATTTCGATAGATTTAACCAAAATCTATACCTTTAGCACCCTCTCAAAGTAACTTTATTCACTCCTATTAAGTTTGGGAACATAAAGGTATCACTAATAAAAGAAAATAGGTGGTATATATTGATAATCAGTGTATAAGAACTTTTGCGAGAAGTCCGGGGTGGGGCCTTTACCCCGCCCAGTCGGAGCGGTCGAGGTTTCGGTAGCCGATGGCTTCGGCAAGATGAGCCACCTTCACATTCTCTGATCCGTCGAGGTCGGCGATGGTTCGTGCCACCTTTAATATTCTATTGTACGCGCGTGCGGAGAGCGAAAGGCGTTCCATTGCAATCCTGAGCATCTGCACTCCTTCCTCGTCGGGCTCGGCAAACTGATGTATCATCCTCTCCGTCATCTGTGCATTACAGTGCACTCCCTTAATATCCCTAAAGCGTTCCTCCTGCCTCCTCCTCGCGGCAATGACTCTCTCGCGTATCTTCTCACTCGCCTCTCCCGGCTCTGCCTTCGAAATGTCCTTAAACGGCACGGCCTGAATCTCACACTGTATGTCTATTCTGTCCATCAGCGGACCACTGACCTTGCTCATATACCTCTGTATCTGTCCCGGGGTGCATACACAAGTGTGTGTTGGATCTCCGTGGTAGCCGCAAGGACAAGGGTTCATTGAGGCAACAAACATGAACGAACTTGGGAACTCCACCGTGTATTTCGCTCTTGAAATCGAGATGCGCCGGTCCTCTAATGGCTGGCGGAGCACTTCGAGGGTTGATTTATTGAATTCTGGCAATTCATCGCAGAAAAGCACACCATTGTGGGCGAGGGAAATCTCACCAGGTGCAGGGTTGATGCCGCCACCAACGAGGGCAACTTCGGAGATGGTGTGATGAGGAGAACGGAACGGACGCTGGGAGATGAGCGAGGCACCTTTCTGCAGTTTGCCCGCCACACTGTGGATTTGTGTTGTCTCCAGACTCTCTGCCAAGGAGAGCGGAGGAAGAATTGAAGGGAGGCGTTTTGCCATCATTGACTTTCCGCTTCCCGGAGGACCAACCATAATCAGGTTGTGGCCACCGGCAGCTGCAACCTCCATGGCACGGCGCACACTCTCCTGACCGCGAACATCAGCAAAGTCCAAGTCGAATTTGTATTGTTGCTCGTAGAAAACCTTTCGAGTATCAATCTGCATTTGTTCGGGTGATGCCTTGCCCGTGAGGAAGTTGATGACATCCATGAGGGAGTCCATGCCATAGACATCGAGGTTGTTCACCACAGCCGCCTCGGTAGCATTCTCGGAAGGTAAGATGAGACCTTTGAATTTCTCGGCACGAGCACGAATGGCAATAGGAAGGGCACCTTTAATGGGTTGCAGTTTTCCGTCGAGGCCCAGTTCACCCACCATCATGTATTGGTCGAGGAGGTTAGTTTCTATTGTTGCATTGGCGGCGAGAATAGCTATTGCGAGGGGGAGGTCGAAGCTGCTGCCCTCTTTTCGCAGTCCGGCAGGAGCCATGTTCACGGTGATGTCCGCATGAGGAAACTTAAACCCATTGAAACGCAAAGCCGCTGCAATTCTGTCGCGACCCTCCTTTACTGCCATATCACCCAAACCCGTGAAATGGTACATCACGCCACTCACAATACTAACCTCAATAGTGACCGTGGTCACCTCAAGGCCATTCACCGCCGCACAATAGGTCTTTACTAACATAATGGTTATGGGTTATGGGTTATGGTTTATAGTTTAGGGTTTAGGGTTTATAGTTTAGGGTTTAGGGTTTAGGGTTTAAGGGTTACTTCCCTCGCTGACCGGCTCCCGCCCTTCTGGCGACATTGCCTGCTCAGTCAGTGAGCCCGCCTTAGGCGCTTTTAGGGTTTAGGGGTTCTTATAGGCCCTTGGGAAACCCTCGGGAACAATGACAGGGAGGGAATTACTTGAATTGATCGCGGAGTTGCTGGAATGTGAGGGTGCGACCGATAATCTTGCCGTCCTTGATGAGGATGTTGTCGGGAACAATGTTCATGCCAAGCGTAGTGACTGCCTTGCCATCGAACATCTGTCCGTCGCAAACGACAGGAATCTTTATGTTCTCGCGAGTGAGGAGTTTACGACATTCCTTTTCTGAAGCATCAACACATATTCCGAGTGCCTTCACCTTATCTTCGCCAAATGATCGTATGTTTCGCTGAATGTTACAACTCTCGTATTCCCAAGTGGCCCAAAGATAGATGAGACAGGTTCCCTTGCTGAAATCCTTCTCTGTAAGGGTGTTGCCGTCGAGGTCGGTGACGGTGAATGCCGGCAGTTTGGACCCCACACTGGTAGTGCTTTGTGCCTTTACCTGCTTTGAGAGCACCTTCAGTCGGCCATTCTCCGGCTGTGCCTTCTCCATCTGTGCAAAGAGTTTTGCAGCGGTGATATAATCAGGATTCTGGCATACGATGAAATACTTCCGGACAAGATAGATTGACACCAACGACTCCGGATGATCACCCACGAAGAGTTCAACAAGATGGCGAATCTCGGGTGGAGAGGCATTGATGGTATTCTCGCGGAAGGAGTTCATGAGTTTGTTCTCGTCTGTTCCGGTGATCTTCATCTCCTTGAGTTTATGCGCATCACCCTCAAGGCTGACCGAAGCGCCAGGTTTAGCGAACACCGGTTGTTCGGAGAAGTTTGGGAACACGATGACGAGAGTTCCCGGTGTGGAACATTCCGTTTCGTAGTTGAATCGTCCTGCTGCCACATGAATAGTGTCTATAGCATCGATGAGCCCATCAGTGCTATAGATATAAAACTCACCCTGGTTGAGGTTGAGCAGTCGTCCTTCGAGCGAGAAATGATCGCCGTCGGTACCACATGAAACCAGAGCCAGGGTGAGAGATATGATTGAAAAAATAAATTTTTTCATAGATTGACATTTTGAGCGGCGAGGCCGAGCCTCACCGAACGGAACGGGAACTCAAACCGAAGCAGCGAGGCAATGCCTCACCGAACGGAACGGGAACTCAAACCGAAGCAACGAGGCAATGCCTCACTGAACGGAACAAGGCCTCACTGAACGGAACAAGGCCTCACCGAACTGAACGGGGACACAAGCCCAGAGCAATAGCAAGGGGCTATTACTTGCGAGTGATTTCGAGTTCGAGGTCGTTCTCCGCATAAGAAGAGAGCGATGGATCCTGCTCGAGAGCCTCCTTCAGGTAAGAGTTTGCAGCGTACTTGTTGTCGCGACGAGCTGCAGCAATAGCGTGGAGGTAGGTTGTTGTTGCATCCTTGAACTCAGCATCGTCGAGAGTGCCAACAGCCTTTGCATAGTTCTTGTTGAGAATCTGTGCGAGAGCAGCACTGTTGTTGCTAAGGCCCTTGAAATCAGACTCTGCAGCAGAGTAGTTGCCCTTAGCGATGTTGAGAACACCCTGAGCATACTTCACATCGCCGAGAGTAGAAGCCTTAGCGATGTCAGCCTCTGCAGAAGCGAGGTCGCCATCGATGAGACTGAGGAGACCACGGTTGGCATAAGCCTCTGCCTGCTTAGCGTTGGTGCTGATAGACTTTGTGAGGTACTTCTTTGCAAGCGAAGCATCACCATCGATCATTGCCATTGAAGCAAGGTTGTTGAGAGCGCGAGCATCGTTTGGATAGAGGTCGGCAGCCTTCTTGTAGATAGCAGTCTTGTCGGCATTATCCTCAACGAGAGTAGCAGCATAGAGAAGTTCCTCAACGCTGAGCTTAGAAGCATCGCCATTGTACTGAGAGAGGATCTCCTCGTCAGAGCGACCAATAGTCTCGTAGTTGATGATCATACGAGAGCGACGGAGTTCTGGGAGAATGCCGTTAGCGAGTTCCTGGAAACCAGCACTCATGTTACGGATCTGCTGTTCACGCTCCTCTGGATCCTTGTACATATCGAGAACGCGGATGATGACATCCTTATCCTGGATGTTACTTACAGCAACGAGCTGCTTGAAACCTTCCCAGTCCTGAGCTGTGTAGTGAGCATCGATGCCAGTGTTGACATTTGTAGCCTTGAGCTGACTCTTGACATAATCCTGAGTAGCATCCTGACGCTTCTCAGAGAGTTTATTGTTGAAATCGTAGCCACCCTCTGGAGATGCATAAGCCTGGATTTCAACATTCTGGATGTTGAGGCGCTCCTGATCAGCATTGATCTGCTTGAGCATATTGACGAAATCCTTAACGGAGTTGCTCTGGAGTTCAGTCTTACGGATGTTAGCCTGATTAACGAGGAACTTGATGTTAGCCTCCTGCTTCTGCTGTGTGACGCGCTGGAAAGTGTCAGGAGCGAAGCAACCACCATCGCTGAGGATAGTCTTCTTGTAGAGTTCAGATGTAGCGATGACGCCATTAGCCACCTTTACGGCAGGGATAGCAACAGTCTTGTTGCCCACCTTAGCCTGGAAAGTGAGGTACATCTCGCTCTTCTGCATTTCTGGCACGAAGTCGAAAGCAGTTCTCATTGTATAGCGACCACCGAGACGATAAGAGATAGTCTGGTCGTTGCCAGTAACCTTCTCGCCCTGGAAAGTAGCAGGAGTGCCGAGAGCAACCTCGTTAGCGCCATAGCGGAGTTCTGGAACAACTGTAACGACAGCATTCTTCTTCATATACTTCTCAGGGAAGACACCTGCAATAGAAGCAGGAACCTGACCAGCCTGAGACTCGAGAGGATTAGGAGTCACTGTGAAATAGTCTGCAGAGAGAGCACCGAGCTTGCCCGAGCAAGAAGTGATGATGAGTGCTACGAGAGCAGAGCAGAGAATTGTTAGATTTTTGCGCATTGTGTTAAGAAACGAATAAGATTAAAAGGGGGGCATAGACAATTGAACCTCCCAAGATAATTTACTAAAAAATGGTACCGGGAATGGGACTCGAACCCACACGGCCGAACTGGCCAAGAGATTTTAAGTCTCTCATGTCTACCATTCCATCATCCCGGCAAACCAATAAAAGTGTTGCAAATAAGGCCGTTGGGCACATATTTGCTTTGCAAAGGTACAACATTTATGTTGAATGGCAAAGAAAATTAGGATTTTTTTGGAAAGGAAGGGCAAAACCCTGCGCGAACATGCAGGGAACAGAGGCAAAAAACGGCGGGGCAAAGCCCCACCGTGCAGAACAGACGTCCAATGGACGAAAACGAAGGACGAAGACGAAAACGAAGGACGAAGACGAAAACGAGCGAAGGGGGAATTAAAGCTTGCGCTTCTTGACGCCTTCGAAGGTGATCTTGACAGGGAGAATCTTGCCATCCTTGTCGAAATACATGCGGTCGATACAAGTGACACGATGGTCGCGACCAGTATCGCCAAGAGGGCGACGATGGTAGATGATGTAGTACTCATCCTTGCCTTTGCCCTTGATGATGCTGTGATGACCGGCACCGGTGGCAACCTCAGGATCAGCCTTCAGGATTTTGCCCTCACGTTTCCAAGGACCGAAAGGACTATCGGCGATGGCATAAGCCACACTGTAGTCGGGACCGCCCCAACCACCTTCTGACCACATGAAGTAGTACTTGCCATTGCGAATGAACATAAAAGGTCCCTCGACATAACCTTCAGGAGTCATCTCGCGGTACATAGAACCATCATCGAAAGGAAGGATAGACTTGAAATCAGGAGCAAGACGCACGATGTTGCAATGTCCCCAACCGCCATAGATGAGATACCACTTGCCATCCTTGTCGTGGAAGGCAAACTGGTCGATAGGTTGAGCATTATTGACAATTTTGTCAATGAGCGGACCACCGAGGAGATCCTTGAACGGACCAGCAGGCGAATCAGCAACAGCCACGCCGATGCCACCCGGCTCAGAGTTTTTCTGGATGTCGTTGGCACCGAAGAAGAAATAATACTTGCCGTTGTTCTCGACAACCGAAGGAGCCCACATTGCCTGCCAAGCCCAGGTTATCTCCTTGTTAGTGAGGACATTCTCGTGCTTTGTCCAATGGACAAGATCTTTAGACGAGAAAGCATCGAAATGGAGTTGCTTCTCGTAGACATCAGAGTAGGTAGGATAAACCCAATACTCCTTGTTGAACACTGCACCTTCAGGATCGGCATACCAACCCTCGAAGATAGGATTACCGCTGGTTTTCTGAGCCATCATTGCTACGCTGCTGGTCAGCAAGAGGGCAAAAATGATAAGTCTTTTCATATAGTTGTTTGTAGAATTTATGTTTGCAAAGAGTCTCAGCATCGCCAAGGATGATGAGTTTCATTCGGGCACGCGTTATAGCCACATTCATTCGGCGCAGATCGGAAAGGAATCCGATTTGTCCCTCATCATTTGCACGCACAAGCGAGATGAATATGATGTCGCGCTCCTGACCCTGGAAACCATCAACGGTGTTGATGGAGATGAGATGGCGGAACGGTTTGAAGAACTGACTCTGCTTCACCCTCTGGCGCAGATATTGCACCTGAGCGCGATAAGGCGAGATGATGCCCACATCGATGCTCTCGTCGAGGATGCGCTGTTTGCCAATCTTGCGGAAGTAATCCTCGAGATGGAGTAGGGTGAGGTCAGCCTCAGTCTTGTTGATACGCCCGAACGACTCGCCTACGAACTCCTCCTTGCAATCCTCACCATGAGTATCAATCCAGAGCATCGGTTCATCGTAATCAAGGATTCCGCGGAAACGCACACTCGGGTCGCTTTCCACTTTTCCATCGTAGAAATAGTTGGACGAGAACTCCATAATCTTCTCGTTCATGCGATACTGAACCTGCAAAAGACACACATCCTCAGGGCGATTCTCAACGATACGCTCCATGAGCGTCTTGCCCAATCCTGCACGCATGGCAGCATAGTTTTTGATGGTAGGCGGAAGCTGGCAATGATCGCCCGCCAGAACCACACGCGACACCTTTCGGATAGGAATCCAACATGCTGCCTCAAGAGCCTGAGCCGCCTCGTCGATGAAGAGAGTGGTGAATTTCATTCCCATGAGCAGACGATGGGAAGAGCTGACCAGAGTGGAAGCAATGACACGAGCCTCGCCGAAGAGTTCCTGATTGATACGAATCTCCAGTTCGGTGGCACGCGACTTCAGTCGTTCCACCTTCTGATGATAGTTTTCGCCGCGGTTTTTCCGTTGACCACGCAGTTCGCGCAGAGCCTTACGGATGCTCCACAACTGAGGGTAATCAGGATGAGCCTCGAAACGGCGCTCGTAAGTGAAAGACAGCATTTTATCGTTGACACGCGATGGGTTGCCGATACGAAGAACATTGATGCCACGATCGACAAGACGCTCGCTAATCCAATCCACCGCCATATTGCTCTGAGCGCATACGAGAACCTGACTCTCGCGTTGAAGCGTTTCGTGGATAGCCTCCACGAGAGTAGTAGTCTTGCCAGTGCCCGGAGGACCATGCACCACCATCACATCCTTTGAGCGCAACACCTCGTTCACAGCATGCTCCTGAGTGCGGTTGAGCCAAGGGAAGCGAATATCCGCAAAAGAGAAACGCTCGGAATGCTGGTGAGAATAGAAGAGGTCGCGCAGATAAGCAAGGCGGTTGCCTTTAGCCTTTATGACCTTGTCGAGAGCCTCGAACATCAGTTTGTAGGAACGCTCGTCGAAGAACAGTTGGACACCGATATTGTCGGTATTTTGCAGTTCGGAGGCATGTTTCATGTCCTGCAGTTCGACCACCATTCGGTCGGGTTCGGCATAACACACCGTGCCTTTGATGTTAAGGAAACGGATGCCGTTCTCTTGTTTCTGGAAGAAGACCACAGGGCGGTTGAATTCGAAGTTGTGTTCGATGTCCTCATCAGAGTTGCGAGTAATCTCGATGCAAGGTTGATTCAGCGAATTGTAGTAACTTCGCCCAACGGACAACGGCCACCACGCATCGCCTCGTTTGAGACGACGTCCGAGTCCCATCTGCTGCGTCATTTTCTCGTATGCCTCCTTCTCCGAGGCATACTCCATCTGCAGCAAAAGTTTCTGCTGAGTGAGCAGTTGAATAGGCGAATTCACAAGCATACGGCAAAGATACAAAAAAAATGGCGAACAAAAAAGGAATGGACACCTTATTTATAATAAAAGGGGGAAGGCCCTGCGCGAACACGCAGGGAACAGTGGCAAAAGCGGCGGGGCAGAGCCCCACCGTGCAGAACAGACAAAAAAAGAGCCCCAGATAAAAACCCGAGGCTCAATTTTATATTAAAGGATATTGCTCTTACTTGATAACAACCTTGACTACGTCGAGCTTGTTCTGCGCTCGGCAATAATCAAGCGAGCTTGTTATTGCTCTTACTTGATAACAACCTTGCGGCCGTTGATGATGTTGATACCCTTAACAGCCTTCTGGAGCTTCTGGCCCTGGAGGTTGTAGATACCCTTAGAAGCAACAGTGTTGTCAGTAGCAACCTCAGAGATAGCAGTAGCCTCGTCAGTTGGTTCCTCTGTACCCCAGTACTTCAGACGGAAGTTATCAACAACAGTCCACTTACCGTACTCAGAATCGTCTGCAGGCTCTGGAGTCTCAATACCGAAGTAGAGCTCGCCAGCATCAGTCAACTCGAACTTGAGGACGTTCTTGTAAGCACCATGCTCGAATGCCTCTGCAGCATCTGTTGGGTAGTCAGGACAACGAACACCATTGTAAACATATGTGCTGTTGAGAGTGTAAGGGATTACAGCATTGTTCTCGTGAACGAGCTTGAGAGTTGTCTCTTCGTCAGCAGCGTAGAAGATAGCCTGTGACTCGATTTCCTCGCCAGCCTCAAGGAGAGCAGCATGATTCTCCCTTGTACCCTGACGGTAGTAACCCTGAACCTCCATTGTGTACCAACCCTCTACGAGAGCGTCGTCAACGATGTTCTGAGCAAGACCGCAACCTGAGTTCCAGTTCTCGTGGATGAAGTCAGGATAGTTGTTGTTGCGACCCCAGATAGCACCGATGTTTTCCCAGTTGTCAATAGTGAGACGCTGGTCGAAGCCAGGGTTAACGATGAGGTGAGTCATATCTACAGCAGCAGTAGCAGTAGCCTTCTCAGCCTGAGCGTCGAGTTCAGCCTTTGTGATAAGCATCCACTGGTTAGACTCAAGTTCAGCAGTACGCATGTCAGAGTCAACAACATTCCAAGAATAACCATTCTGGTTGTCACCACCACGATAGCCGAGGTAAACACCGTTCTCACCATTCTCGCCGTTACGACGGATGTTGTAAACATTCTGCTTGCCCTCTACTGGTACGAATACCCATACATCCTGGTTACCTGTGTCAATATAGCCACCGTAGTTAGCGAAGTCGGCCTCGCCAATGTTACCGTTTGGACGGTAGGTCTCGATAACATAACCATTCTCAACATCACTTGGGATGAGAGTCATTGCGTTAGAAGCATACTCGAGAGCGAGGTGAGTACCCCAGTTCTCACCAGCACCGAGGAACTGCTGCTCACCTACGTTGTAGATGTAGTAGTCGCCAGCAGCAACTGCAGAACCAGTGAATGTGTTAGCGCGACGCTCAGCGTGAGCACGCTTACGAGCATTCTTGATAGGGCTAACGAGGTTGTTTACAGCATCAGCAGTCTTGCACTCTTCGAAGCCTTCGCACTCAGCGAGCTTAGCCTGAAGTTCGCCCTTCCAGTCAGCTGTATCCAACTTAGCAGCAGCCAAGAGCTCGCGGCCAGCAGTTACAGTACCAGAGTAGTTCTGGATTCTCTTGATTTCGTTAGCGAAAGTATCGTTGATGTAGTTCTTGATTTCAGCACCGTCGAGCTCTGTAGCGATGAATGCGCGAGCGTCAGCAACGAGCTGATCGTACTCAGCACGCATAGCCTCTGTGAGGTCACCCTCCCAGCTTTCAGCGTTAGCGATAGCCTGATTAGCAGTAGCTACAACCTCTTCGTAGTTGAACTCAACAACATTGATACCGCAATCGTAGAAGCGACCACCCCAGTTCTGGTGGATCTCAGTAGCGATTACGTTCTCACCAACATTGAGGTAAGAAGCCTTGATGTGAACCTGTACAGGGTTCTTGCCGTTTGTCCAACCAGTGTTTGTCTGGAGGAGATGACCGTTTACATAAGTCTCGTAGTCATCATCGTGGCAAACATTGAGCAAGTACTCGAGTGAAGGGTTGATTTCGTTGAGAGTGAAAGTACGACGGATCCAGTAACCTGTGTTGTCGCCATCACCACCATCACCAGCGTAGTCAAGGTGTCCAAGGTGACCAGGCCAGATTGTCTGAACCTCGCTCATGTAGCCCTGGTTACCGATAGGCATTGCTGTATCATCCCACATAGAATCGTCGAAGTCAACATTTGTCCAAGCCTTGCTTTCTGTACGGCCAGTCAGCTTTGGAGACTTAACCTGGTTGCCGTCTTCATTTGTGAAGTACATGTAGTTGAAGTACTGAGTACCAATCCAGTATTCCTTGCCATCCTCATCGGTAAGAGAAATGTCGCTGATAACAACATCATTATTCTTGTAACCCATGCAGAAGTCGAATACGAGCTTGAAGTTAGGAATAGCAACATTATAGAGTTCCTCTTCGAACTCATAAGTTGTGTTCTCCTCAAGAGCGATCTCGTCGTCGTAAGCGATAGCTTCATCGTTCTCACGGTCGCAAACCTTAACAGTTACCTGATCGATGTCGCAAGTAGGAGTGAGCTTGAACTTCAATGTGTAAGTCTTGCTTTCATCGAGAGTGATAGCCGACTTGAAGTGAAGCTGTGAACCCCACTGGTCATACGACTCAGTTGTCATGTGGAGAGTATAAGCATCACCTGGCATAGCCTCATAGAGAGCTTCCCACTCGTGCATACCACCAGCATTGCGGAATGCGCTTGAGCCGTTATTTGCATAACCACCAAATGAGTTGAAGATAGTCTTACCTGTCCAAGGAGTTACATAACCCATATCAACACCACCAGGAACGCTTGTATAGAGACCGCAGTCAGCAAGAGCGCCACCCCAGTTCTGGTGAACGTGAACAGCGAGGATGTTCTCAGAGCCATCCTTCTTGATGAGTGCCTTCTGCTCGTCAGTGAGCTTTACGAACTCACCCTCGTTCCAACCGTTACCTGCTGCAGGATCACCGTCCTTTGAGAAAACGAGAACTCCGTTGATGTAGTATTCGCATGGAGCATCGTCGTGACCGCAAGCGAGGTAAACATCGTTAGGAAGTACAGAAGTTGTAGTGAATGAACGACGGAGATAGATGTCGGCCATTACAGAACTTGTGGTCCACTTGTAGGTTGTTGTACCGCCTCTATAAGAGTCGTCGCTTGAGAATGGAGATGTGTGCTGTTCCCAGAGAATCTCCTCGCCAGTGAACATGTTGTCACCGATTGTAGCCTCGTCCTCAGGATTGTAGCCAACCTCTGTCCAATTCTTGCCGTTTGAGTCGTCAGCAGGCTCATCGCCACAAAGAACATTGTAATTTGGATTGTCGGTGCTCCAATCACCGTAATCAGCGCCAGAGTTAATTACATAAGTCCATGCGTCCCATGTCTGCGAACCATCCCAATAAGATGATGGTGCAATAATCACATTTGCGCCGACAGCAGCAATTCCCTGTGCATTAGCAGAAATAGCGAGAGCCATTGCTGCAAGAGAAAGTAATGCTTTCTTCATAAAATGTTGTTTTTAGTTAATATAATAAAGATGTTAAAAATTTGGTTTGGGTATATGTTGAACATATATGTTTTGCGTTAGCATCTGCAAAGATAGGTCATTTTTCCCTCTTTTTAATAAAAAGAAGGCGATTTTTTTTATTTTTGGGCGCATTTTTAACATTTCCGCCCCCGTTTCCATTAAAAATATGTCGTAAATTGATACTTTTCCGCTTCTTTAAAAAGAAATGTCGTCCTTGCAGATGGCCTTGATGTCATCAATCGAACCAGAGAAAGGACCATTGTGAGCCAGTTTCAGCGTACACATTGCAGCAGCGAAACAACCCGATTCGCGAGGCGACTTGTCCTGAGCACGACAATACAGATAGCCCGCCATATATGTATCGCCACAACCGGTAGCATCCACCACATTGTCGGTTTTGTAAGGAGGAACCTCAATGAACTCTCCGTTATGGAGAATGAGAGAACCCAATGAACCCAGTGTCACAAGAACCTCCGATGGTCCCCATGAAGCCAGTATCTGTGCGGCTTTTCGTGGGTCTTCTTCGCCAGTGAGGACGGCCATTTCCATCTCGTTCACCTTCACGATGTCGATATATTTAAGCCATTCACGCTTCTCCTGCCAGTCAACAGGGAAAACCTTCTCGCCACGAACCTCACGAAGGAATCCTTGTGCATCAATCGATATTCTTCCGCGTTTCGAGAGTTCCTTCACATAATCCAACGAGAAGTCATCGCTCAGGAGAGTGCCAAGGTGGAATATCTTTGCATCTATGCCTTCCATCTCCTCAATGCAGAACTGGTCGGATTTTGCCACCACTCGCTGCTTTCTGTCGTCAGAGTTTTCGCCATAGATATTCTCGAAGAAAACGGTCTGTTTGCTCGGAAAAACCGTCACTTTTACGCCCTTCTCCTTCATTTCCTCTGCTGAAGGAAGGTCCTCGTCAGCGAGTTTTGTCACCAGCGTATAGTCAACCAGTTTTGGCAGATTATTGATGGCGTAAGAGAAGTAGAACGCAACACCACCGGCCATGTAAACGGTGCTCTTTGGAGTAACAATCTTGTCACGAGTGATGTGACCAATGCAACATATCTTTTCCATATCCTTCGATTTATTCTCCGACAAAATTACCATAATCAAACGAGATAACAAAATTTTTCGCCGATTGTTTTTGCATTCTCGTAGTTTTATGCTACTTTTGCATCGAATATGCAACGAAAAGAACTTCTCATCATCAACGATATGTGTGGTTACGGAAAGGTGGCCACCACGGCAATGTTGCCTGTACTTTCCTATTTAGGAATACCAACCTTCAACCTCCCAACCGCAATCGTTTCCAACAACCTTGAATACGGTAAGTTCAACCTTCTCGACACCACCGAGTACATGAAGGGCGTCTTCCCGGTGTGGAAGGAATTGGGTTTCTCGTTTGGTGCCATTGCCACCGGATTCATTGCTTCTGAGAAACAGGCAGAGATTGTGGCCGATTACTGTAGCGAGCAGGCGAAACTCGGTACTACCATCTTCGTGGACCCTATCATGGGCGATGAGGGAAAACTCTACAACGGTGTCACCTCTTCCACTATCAAGAGCATGCGTCGTATGGTGAGTGTTGCCCATCTTATTGTACCAAACTATACCGAGGCGTGCTATCTCACCGATATCCCATTCACTACTGATGCCATCCCTCAGCGTGAGGCTTACCGCATTGTTGACAGTCTTCGCAAGATTGGTTCCCGTTCGGTCATCATCACCAGCATGAAGATTGAGGCCTCTACATCTTCTGCCGATGGTTTTGTTCATGCCGTTGTGGGTTTCAACGCTGCTTCGGGCGAGTATTTCATGTTGCCTTATCAGGAGATTCCTGTTCGCTTCCCAGGCACTGGCGACATCTTCTCTTCTGTACTCTTCGGTCATCTACTCAAGGGCGATGCACTGGAAGGCAGTACCCAGAAGGCGATGGATGTTGTGGCAAAGATGATCTTCCTGAACAAAGACCAGAAGGACAAGTTCCTCGGCATTCCTATCGAGAATCACCTCGACTTATTGTAAATTCTTTTCCTCTTCATTTTATTTCTTTTACCCCTCGCCTTTAGGAGAGAGGAAGGGGTGAGGTTCCTGATAATCAGCGGGTTAGATTGCGCGCTTATTTCATCCGCTCATTTCAGTTAAATTACCTCGTCATTTCAGTTAAATGAGAGCGTCTCCGCGGTTAAATCATCTCGTCATCTCGCTTAAATGAAAAAGAGGGGTTCACGATGTCAAAGATTTTGCAATGCTGTTCCTCTGAACTGCGATACAAAATTACGACTATTTCTTGATACCTGCAATAGTTGTTGCAAAGTACAAGGCGTTTTGTTGCAAAGTACAAGATAGAAAAGAATGTAACATTGTAACAGTTACAAAAATAGGTGACCATACTACATTCCTTATGGTCTATTATTATATTATAATATAATATAATAATAGCATTATTTTAGTACTCTTAGGGTGTCCTTTTTTTGTAACTGTTACATGTTACATGTTACATTCTGTTACCCATTTTATTTCTTCATTATTTGCATATCTCAATGAATAGTTGTATTTTTGTGCTGAAATATATAATTCGACAATGAACAATCCCTTTGAATACGAACCATCTGCCGCGATGCAGGAGGCTCAGAAACGGCTTATTGCACACATAGAATCGTTGTGCAAAGCCGATGCTGCGTTTGGTGAGGAAGTAGTGAAGGGTAAGATGTTTGGTATTCTTCTTACCTCCCAAAGGGAGTTGTATGCTTTCTCGGGGCAGATTGGTGGACGGTTTGATTGGCCGGGATTTGTTCCTGCCGTGTTCGACTATCTTGATGAAGATGGCTACTTTAAGGTGCATGAGCGCGAGATTTCAGCAATAAATCATAAGATTTCGGAGTTGGAGTCATCATCCGAATTATTTACATTACGTCAAGAATATGATACCCTAAAGACGGAAAGCGAGAAGGATATTGAAGCCTATCGCCTGAAGATGAAAGCTGCCAAACTGGAGCGAGATTTGATTCGCGGAAAGGGCTTAACGGATGATGTTTCGCTTATTCGCGAGAGTCAGTTTATGAAGGCAGAGTTGCACCGAAAGAAACTCTCCTGGAACGAACAATTGGAAGATCTATCTTCAAAAATCAACGGTTTCATCGGCACTATTAACTCCCTAAAACTCCAGCGTCAGCAGAAATCCGATGCTCTTCAGCGCTGGCTTTTCGAGCAGTTTGTCTTCAATGGTCCACATGGTTCAAGGGAGAAAAACCTCGTTGAGATATTCCACGAATACAATATCTCCCACAACCTACTAACCTCGCTTTATGAGAGAAGTCAGGGAAGAGACTTCCTTCCACCTTCAGGTGCAGGTGAATGCTGTGAGCCGAAATTATTACATTTTGCAGCACAAAACAATCTACAACCCGTTGAGATTGGAATGTTCTGGTGGGGTGAAAGTCCTAAACAAGAGGTGCGCCATCACCTGCAGTTCTATCCTGCATGTAATGGAAAATGTCGCCCGATTTTGGAATTTATGGGATTCCTACCCGACAATGAACCAAGGGCAGTGACGACTGAATTAGAAGAGGTATATTCAGATGACAGTTTCATTGTTGTGAATAAACCATCGGGAATGCTTTCTGTACCCGGAAGGTCGGAAAAACCGTCAGTTTTTTCACTTCTGAAGGCGAAATATCCCGATTGCGAGGAGTTGCAGATGGTGCATCGATTGGACATGGACACAAGCGGATTGCTCGTTGTGGCAAAGACGAAGGAAGCACATAAGTATCTGCAGCGACAGTTTGCCGAACACACCATCCGCAAAGAATATGCGGCATTGTTGAGCGAGCCGCTTAACAAGGAAAATGGCACTATCACGCTTCCTCTTCGTCCGGATTTCGATGACCGTCCGCGCCAGATAGTGGATAAAATCAACGGAAAAGAAGCCGTTACAGAGTTTTTTCTTGTAGAAAACCGACTAAAAAAAGAGGAATTTGCAGTAAAATTAGTACCTTTGACCGGACGTACACACCAGTTGCGAGTACATTGTGCCCACAAGGAAGGACTTGGTAACCCTATAAAAGGCGACCGATTGTATGGTCAGAAGAGCGACCGCCTCTATCTACATGCCGAATATCTGGAGTTTACCCATCCATCGACAGGCGAAAGAGTGAAATTCCGCCAAGAACCAGAATGGAATATGACTAAAAATCACAATAAATAAAACCAAAAATGAAAAAATCAAGATTAACTATCCTTATTGGTTTATTGGGTTTTGCTATGAGCAGTTTTGCCCAAAGCAACAATATCCAGTATGTTGACCCAACCATCGGTTCAGGTGGTCACGGTCATGTCTTCGTAGGTGCAAATGTGCCGTTCAGTGCTGTGCAGCTTGGTCCTCAGAACATCTTCCAAGGTTGGGATTGGTGTTCGGGCTATTACTACGACGACCCTATCGTCATCGGTTTCTCGCACAATCACCTCTCAGGAACCGGTTGCGACGACCTCGGCGACATCATCTTCATGCCTTATTCAGGAAAGCTCCGCACCCGTCGCGGTGAACCAAACAAGATTGATGCCGATTGCGCCTCGACAAGCTACGACCACAAGAACGAGACAGCGCAACCAGGTTACTACCGCGTGAAACTCGACAATGGTGTTGATGCAGAGTTGACCACTACACAACGCGTGGGAATGCACCGCTACACCTACACAGAAGATGGTCCTTCGCGCCTCCTCATCGACCTTGAGAATGTTAATGGAAGCGACATCTACGAAGCCTACATCCACCGTGTTGATGAATACACCGTGGAGGGTTACATTTTCGTTCACGGTTGGGCACCATTCCACAAGACATTCTTCTATGCAAAGTTCAACCAGCCGATAAAGGATTTCCGCACATTCATCAAAGATGAATACCAAGGCAATGGCGACGAACTCCAAACGAAGCGACTCAAAGCCGTCCTCACCTTCGACAAAGGCGTAAAGGCAGTGATGGCAAAGTGCGCCCTCTCGTCGGTTAGTTGCAAGAACGCCCGCATGAACATGGAAACGGAGTTGTCGGGTTGGGACTTCGCACAGACAAAGCAAGATGCGCAAGATATATGGAATGAACAACTGGCATGTGTAGATATTGAGGGAACACCAAAGCAGAAGAAGATATTCTACACCGCCCTCTATCACTCGTTCATCGCACCAAACCTTTATTGCGATGTGAACGGCGACTTCCGTGGTATGGACGATAAGATTTACACTAACAACAGATTCCGCAACTACACAACCCTCTCGCTTTGGGATACATATCGCCAGTTGCACCCAATGTACACCATTCTCGCACCAGAGTATGTGGACGATATGGTGAACTCTATGCTCTCAATCTACGACCAGAATGGCAAACTCCCTATCTGGCCACTCCTCGCCGGTGAGACAAACTGTATGCCAGGTTACTCTTCAGTACCAGTCATTGCCGATGCTTATCTCAAGGGATTCCACGATTTTGATACAGAGAAAGCACTCGAAGAGATGGTGGCAACAGCCACATACAGCAAGCAGAAACTTGTGCCAGAGTTCATGAAGTATGGTTATATTCCTGCCGACTGCGGTCGTGAGGCAACATCAATCTGTCTTGAGTATGCTGTTGACGACTGGGGACTTGCACTCATGGCAAAGGCAATGGGTAAGGAGGATATCTACAACACCTTCATCAAGCGCGGTCATGCCTATGAGCACTATTGGGACAAAGCAATCCTGAAGTGTCATCCAAAGATGAAGGACGGCAGTTGGTATGAGCCATACGATCCATTCCTCGCAAATCATCGCGATGGAGTAGGCGACTTCTGCGAAGGAAACGGTTGGCAATACACCTTCATGGTACCACAGGATCCTGACGGACTCGTGAAACTGCATGGTTCGGATGAGGCATTCATTAAGAACCTTGATGAGTTGTTCGTTGCAGAAGGCGATCTCGGTGAGGGAGCACCACCAGATGTATCAGGTTTGATTGGTCAGTATGCACATGGCAATGAGCCAAACCACCACATACCTTATTTATATGCGTATGCAGGAGCACAGTGGAAGACAGCCGAGAAGATTCGCGAGATTCAGGAGACACAATATACAGATCAGCCAAACGGATATTGTGGTAACGAGGATTGCGGTCAGATGTCGGCATGGCATGTGATGTCGGCCCTTGGATTCTATCAGGTCAATCCATCAAACGGTGTGTTTGTCCTTGGTAGTCCTCTCTTCACGAAGGCAACAATCCATACCCCTGGAGGCAATACCTTCACCATCACTGCGCCACAGAATTCGGATAAGAACATCTACATCCAGTCGGCAAAACTCAACGGAAAGGCTTATGCCAACTCGTTCATCACCTATCTGGACATTATGAAGGGTGGTCGTCTCGACCTCACTATGGGTGCAAAACCAAACAAGAACTTCGGTAAGGCACCACAGAATCGTCCTGTAAGTGCAAGATAATACCACACAATTACAATAAAAGAAATGACCGCATTACCCAAAGTAGTGCGGTCATTCTGTTTTTATTCGCCTAATTTCTGCAGGATAAAATGTGCTATTCGGCATTTTTTTGAGGATTTTCCGTATTATTTTCCAAATAAGTTGCAATTACTTGAGAAAACATTGTATCTTTGCAACAGGAAAAACTATTCCACAATACTGCAAATCTATCTTCTTAAAGACAACTACACTCAAAAAATGAAACATTTTTTTCTCTCTCTTATAGTATTGTTTGCTTTTGTAGCTGAGGTTACAGCGCAAGAGTATGCCGTTGAACTTGAAGCAAACAAAAAGACTGTGTATGTCAAACTCCTTGGTTTGCCAGAATCGACAACCATTCAGGAGGTTCTCAATATATTGCCGGAAATGCTCAGTCGTCCGGGAACATTCCTTGTGAGCAACTATGTCATAAAGATAGAAGGCATGTGTGTTGACAATGCTTCAGACGCAGTTACCAAGCAGTTGAGAATTGCTGATGTGGAGAAAATCGTTGTTGAAGAATCACCTATTGACACTTATAACCATCAGGGAGAAGGCGGTTCAATAAATATCATCCTTACTGATTCTGATTGTGGTTTGTCGGGTAATGTCTCGCTTGATGGCTGTTATCCGACAGATATTGTCCCTGGACTTCACCTGAATTATAAAAAAGGAGATTGGCGAATCCATGGTCTTGCGAAAGGTGAATACTATGACCCAACAGTTTTGGATTTTGATGTAAACCAACCAAAGGATATAGGGACACAAGACTATTCATATACCAAGAATAACCGTTTCTGGGGTCAGTTTGCCCGCATTTATGCATCTCGTAACACAGATAAGTCTTTGATTGAATTAGCTGCAGGCGAGGAGAATTCAAGTTCGCGTGAATTATTTGAAGGCGGACAGAATAAGTTGGAGACAAAAGATGTATTTACTTTCCTTGGTCATGCGAAATGGGAATATAACCTTACCAAGAAATCGAAGATGATGGTCAGAGGTGATTACAATTTCACACCAACAAAAGAGAAAAAAGATGGAAAACTGATGGCAGATACTAAGGTTAATTCTGTATCATCGCAGGCAGAATACACCTTTACGGTATTCTCCAATGAAAAATCCAATCTTGTCCTCCATGCGGGTTCTAATTTCAACTTTGACTGGACGAATATCTCGCTTAACCAAAACATCGAGCGTACGACGCATATTATGCCTTATGTAAAGGTGGAATCAAAACTTGGTCGCTGGTTGCTTCTTGGCGAGGCAGAGTACCAGAACTTCAAATATTCACTCCTTGACAAAGACGATAAAGATGTGTCACCTCTTGATATCTCCGTACACCACGATTTCACCGGTGCATTTGTTGTTGGTTATCAGTTGACTGACCACCAGTTTCTGCGTTTTACCGCCGATGAGAAGATTCAACGCCAGAATAGTTTGACACTTGAACCGATTAAACATAACGAGTTGAAACTTGACTATATCATCAATCATTATTCGGATGTGGATTCTTGGTTGGTGAATGTAGGAACAGGCTATATCCATGTTGGTGATATCTTTGCAACAAAGGAAAACCCTTGCGAGAAGAATAAAATCTTGTTTGCAAATGCAATGGCATCCTATCAGCGAGGAATTTTCTCCATTGCACTGACGGGAAATCTATATAGTTGCGGTGAGCATTTTCAGGATAATTCGTCCAGCACCTACACCTATTTCAATGCATCCGTCCTTCCTTCAATAAATCTCCGTAATGGTTTGCATTGTGCTGTTCATTATGTTCACAACGGTGTTGTAGATCAGTATGTGCAGAGAAAAGGTGCATGTAACTATCTACGAATGATTGTCAGCAAAGATTTTGGAAATTGGAATGTCCATGCCTACGGACAGATTAATCTGCATGGCAAGACGAAAGACATTTCGTATAATTTTGGGGATTCTGGATATACCTCTTTGGGCATCAGTACATCACACGAACTTGTTCGCAATGCCGTTGGTGTGGGTTTCAGATATAGTTTCTAATCACTCCTATTTCATTTTCTTTCGCCAGGTGCTTGGCGATTCGCCGAGTGCTTTCTTGAATGCAGAAACGAATGTATTGTAAGAGTTGAAACCACAATCTAAAGCAATACATTCAATCTTTTCGTCAGTATCAATCAGCAATTGCTTTGCTTCTTCAATGCGGTATCCGTTTACGAAATCGTAGAAACGGGTACCCATCACATCGCGCATGAAATAATATAGGTATGATGAATTAGTGTGAAGGGCTTTTGTCAAATCATCCGTACTCAAATCGGCCTTGTGGAATATCTTATCCTCTTCCATCAATTTTGTCAGATCCGTCTTCAACTGTTCTTTCAGTTCTGGCGAAAGCATACTTGATGGATTGCCATTTTCCCCATTGGCATCATTGCCATCCTTTCTTGTCATCATTTGAGTCAATCTGTCTTTCTCAATTGTTACGAGTGAAGACGACTCAAGCTTTAGGAGTTGTATCGCCATATACCCGTAGAGAAAAACCAATACAAAACCGTATATGATGAATCCAAACTCTCCCAATGCAAATTTGGTGTAGAGATAATAATAAAGAGGTGTGTTAAGGATGAACCATACGATGAACCACATATACCAGGAAACTTCACGGTTCTCGGTGTTCGAATAGAAATCCTTCAATCTATTGTCGCGGTTAAGAAACAATCTTATCTGGACACAGAAGAAGATTGTCAAGAGGATATCAACCAAGATACTTGATACCTCAACGGAATAGATATTGAATAATACGGGAAGGGCCACAGCAAAAAGTGGAAGAAACACGAAACAAGCAAGTTTCTTACTTGGGTATTTATCTGTGATTATGGCTGGTCCTGTAAGGCAGATTAATGCAGCTATTGCTATATCCAGGAATCGTGAGATAGCCCATGCCCATACAAACCCATCTCCGAAAGTATAATTTAACACGGAAAAAAGATTTGCGACCATTTCCAACAATACGGCCGAACCGAAAAAACGCATAGCAGGGGTTACTTTGCCACGCTTTATTCTAAAGCAATCGGTAGTGAGTTCAAGTCCCAATAGAGTAACGATTGCCCAAAATAAACCATCACAAATGCCGTATAGAAAATAATATTGCTCGTTTTGTATCACCCCTATAATTCATTTTTTTTGTTATGCAAAAGTATAAATTTTCTGTGTTTTTTGCAATACTTTCCCCCCTTTAATTCATTTCTTATGCATAAAAATATTAGAAAATCGTATATTTTGTGTAATTTCAATAATATTTTATCTCTTTATAAGATATAAAATCAAATAATTTATTAATTTTGTAACCTAATGTAGAGTAATTCGTCATTACATAGAAAAAGGTAATTGAAGCTAAAACAAAAAAAACAAATCATACAAACGGTTATGAATAAAAAATTATCATTTGCAGTTATTGCTTGCATCTCTTTGCTCTTGGCAAGTTGTGGCAGCAAGAACAAGAATCAGGAGCAGGACAATTTGCCAGATTACGAAATCGTAACTCTTGCGCCTCAGTCTCGAACAATCAACTATTCTTACCCTGCCATTCTAAAGGGTATTAATGATGTTGATATTTTCCCACAGGTACAGGGCCGTATTGTTTCACAAAACTATACCGACGGAGGTTTGGTTCGCAAAGGGCAGGTGCTTTTTACCATCGATCCTACGACAGCACGTCTTGAAGTACAGACAGCAGAAGGCAATCTTAAGGCTGCACAAGCTGCACTGTCTACAGCAAAACTGGAATATGATTCGCAGAAGAACCTCTTTGATAAGCACATTGTCAGTTCTTATGTAATGGAGCGCGCCCAGAACGCATATCTCACTGCTCAGGCTCAGGTAGCTCAGGCAAAGGCAGGGTTGTCAATTGCAAAGACAAACCTCAGCCATTGTACCATTGTGTCTCCAGTTACAGGTATCATTCGAGGCCGTCTTGACCGTTTAAGTACTCTTGTTTCGCCAGGTATGGCTGAACCGATGGCAACTGTCAGTGAGCAGAGTACCATTGAGGCTTCGTTTGCTCTTAATGAGGCATTGTATCTCCGTATTTTCGAAAAGGGAGATGTGGCAAACACTGCACAAGGACTTCAACCTGCAAATGAATCTACTGCTGTTGATGAGACTTTGAGCAATATTTCGCTAAAGTTGAAGGATGGAACAGTTTATCCAGAGAAAGGAAAATTCCGTAATGTTGGTGGTATGGTAGACAGTTCAACAGGTAGTGTTACCTGTAAGGTTCTCTTTCCTAATCCAAACAATATCCTTCATAGTGGAAATACAGCAACAATTGTATTCCCTCATAGCGTAAAGGATGCAATCATCGTACCTCAAACTGCTTGTAAGAAACTTCAGGATAAGTATCTCATCTATCGTGTAAATGCTCAAGGTATTGCCGAAGGCGTTGTTATTGATGTAATGTCAACAGACGATGGTAAGGAGTTCATTGTCTTTGACGGATTGAAGGAAGGTGACAGAATTGTTGCCAATGGTGTTGCAAGAATACAAGAAGGCCAGAAGGTCGCAAAATAAACTACTATGGAAACTGATAAGCAGAAAAAACATAATTTCTTTGTGACGCACCCAGTGTGGGCTTTCGCCATATCGGTGCTCATCTGCTTGGTGGGAGGAATATCGCTTGCGACCCTTCCTATTGAGCAGTATCCCGACATTGCTCCTCCAACAATCATGGTTCAAGCCTATTATACGGGAGCAGATGCCAACAGTGTTATGAAGAGTGTCATTATGCCTATCGAAGATGCCGTGAACGGTGTTGACAATATGGATTATATGTACTCTTCGGCAAGTTCCAATGGTTCGGCTGAAATATGTATTATCTTCAAGCAAGGAACTAATGCCGATCAGGCTTGTGTCAATGTGCAGAACCGTGTGCAGAAGGCAATGGGCGCACTTCCACCTGAGGTTACGAAGGTGGGTGTTACCACGGCAAAAAGCCAGAATAGCATTCTTCAGATTGCTGCCTTGAAATGTACAAATGGCAAGTTTGATGAAAGTTTCATTGCCAACTACCTCGACATCAACGCTATGCCTCGACTGAAGCGTATCTCGGGCGTTGGTAATGTGGTTGTTCTTGGTAACACCTATTCGCTTCGTATTTGGATGAAGCCAAACCTCATGGCTCTCTACAATGTCACTCCTACGGATATTGCAACAGCAGTAGGCGAGCAGAACCTCTGTAGTCCTACCGGTAGTCTTCAGGGTGCAACATACAAGATGGACCTTGAATATCGTGGTCAGTTGCAGTCGGTTGATGAGTTCCGCCAGATTGTAGTGAAGTCAAATCCTGACGGTTCGGTTCTCCGTATTGGCGATGTTGCTGAGGTAGAACTCGGTAACCAGTCATATAGTTTCCATACAAGTGCTGACAGCAAACCAGGTGTTGCATTCATTGTAAATCAAGCCCCAGGTGCTAATGCTACTCAGGTGAACAAGCAGATTCTTGCAATGTATGACGAAATGAAGACCAGTCTTCCTAATGGTATGGAGTTTGAGGTGTTGGAGTGTTCAAACGACTTCCTCAATGCGTCTATCCATACTGTTGTAGAGACTCTCATCATCGCCATCATCCTCGTAATCCTTGTCGTGTATTTCTTCCTGCAGGATTTCAAGGCAACCATCATTCCGTCAATAAGCATTATGGTATCGCTTATTGGTACCTTCCTTGTTGTGAAGTTGGCAGGATTCTCCCTCAACCTCCTCACGCTGTTTGCTCTGGTGCTTGCCATTGGTACGGTGGTCGATGATGCCATAGTGGTCGTTGAGGCTGTGATGACAAAGTTCGAGAAAGGCTACAAGTCTTCACGCCGTGCTACAAGCGATGCCATGAGTGAGGTTCGTATGGCTGTTGTGTCTTGTACACTTGTGTTTATGGCAGTGTTCATTCCTGTGACCTTCATGCCTGGTACATCGGGTACATTCTTCACTCAGTTTGGTATCACCATTGCCACATCTGTTGGATTGAGTATGATTAGTGCCTTGACCCTTTGCCCTGCCCTCTGTGCGGTTATCATGAAACCAAACGATGGCACAAAGAAGAACCTTAACTATTATGTACGCAAGGCATATAATGCTTCTTATACAGCACTCTCAACAAAGTATATGAATGGTATTCAGGGATGGGTGAAGAAACCTTTCCTCACCCTCATTGTTCTTGTTGTTGCTGTGGTTGGAATGGTATATCTTATGAGCCATTCAAAGGAAGACCTCATTCCAGAGGAGGATCAGGGAGTTGTACTTGTCAATGTCGACCTTGCCCCTGGTACATACCTCGATGAGACAGAAAAGGCTCTGCTGAAGGTTGAGAATATAGTAAAGGAACTGCCTGAGGTAGAGAGCTATACTCGAATCTCCGGTTTTGGTATATCTTCGGGTATTGGTACAAACTTCGGTACTCTTATTGTTCGTCTGAAAAATTGGGAAGAGCGTGCAAACTTCAGTGGATTGACAGTGACTTACGAGACAATCCCTGCTCTTGTGTCAAAGGCTGTGCCTGAAGCAACAGTTTCCGCTTTCCAGATGCCGCAGATTCCAGGTTATGGTACTGGTAGTTTCATTGACTTCTATCTGCAGGATCGTAGCGGTTCGGGCGATCATCAGGCGTTTGTCAACCTCTGCGACACATTCATCGCACGACTTAACCAGTCGCCTGCTGTAGCCTTTGCATCAACATCTTACTCACAGGATTATCCAAAGTATGATGTTAATGTGAATGCTGCTGAGTGCAAGCGTTGTGGTGTTTCGCCTGCTGATGTGCTGAGCAATCTCGGTACTTATCTGGCTGGTTCGTATGTGTCAACATATCCTCAGTTTGGCAAGGTATATCAGCTCATCATTCAGGCATCACCTGAGTTCCGTACATCCCCAGAGTCGCTTAACCAGATTTTCATCCGTACTGGTAATGGCCAGATGGCTCCTATCAGTCAGTTTGCTACTCTCACTCCAAAACTGTCGTCTTCATTCGAGAAGCACTTCAATCTCTTTGATGCTATTCAGGTTAATGCAATGCCTGCAAGTGGATATGCAAAGGGTGATGTCCGTCGTGAGATTGCACGTGTCAAGAGCGAAGTGTTCCCTCCTGGCTATGATATGGAGTATTCGGGTATGGCTCGTGAGGAGGCAGCAAGTGCTGACAGCAACATGACCCTTGCGATCTATGGTATCTGTATCCTGCTCATCTATCTCATCCTTGCTTGTCTCTATAACAGCATCTGGATTCCTTGGGCAGTAATCCTTACCATTCCTTTTGGTCTCCTTGGTTCGTTCCTCTTTGCAAAACCATTGGAGTTCACCCTTGGCAATGGTAATAATGTATATCTCCAGACGGGTGTCATCATGCTTATCGGTCTTATATCAAAGACGGCCATCCTTATCACCGAGTTTGCTGTTCAGCATCACGAGGCGGGTAATACCATCCTTGAATCTGCACTTGCAGCGGCTAAGGATCGTCTGCGTCCTATTTTGATGACTGTGGCATGTATGGTAATCGGTATGGTTCCGCTTGCCCTTGAGGGTGGAGCTGGCGCACGAGGCAATATGTCACTCGCGTTTGGTGTAATCGGAGGTATGTGCGTAGGTACTCTGGCAATGCTTTTCGTAGTGCCGGTATTCTACATATTCTTCCAGGGTATTCACGATAAACTAAAGAAAGAAGATGTTGAAGACTAAGCAATATATTATAATAGGTATAGCCACTCTGCTAATGAGCAGTTGCTCTGTGTGGAAGAACTACGAAAGCGAAACAACTGTTCCAACTGATGTCTTTGGTACAGATATCCAGACAACAGCCGATTCGCTTGTTGGTTGGAGAAATGTGTTCGCAGATTCTCAGTTGCAAACTCTTATTGCTCGAGCGCTCAAGAACAACAGCGATATCCGTATTGCAGAACAGACAATGCTTCAAGCAGAAGCAGCACTTACAAGTGCAAAGTTTGGCTATCTGCCTACTCTTGCCTTTTCGCCTACGGGTTCCATTGGGCGTTTCGGTTCAGCTACAGTGAAGGATTACAAAATTCCTTTGGTGGCTTCATGGCAAGCTGATATCTTTGGAAGTATCACTAATACAAAGCGCCAGGCAAAGGCACAGGTTGCCTATGAGCAAGACTATCGTCAGGCATTGGAGTGTCAGTTGGTAGCGAGTGTTGCAACCTACTATTATACTCTTGTGCTTCTCGACAGTCAGACAGAGGTGGCTGAGAATATGCTGAAGATTTGCGAAGAGAGTCATCAGGCAATGCAGGCTCTTTTTGAATCAGGTGTATATATGAGTCCTGCCGTTTATCAGCAGGAGGCACAGATTTCGGGCATCAAAGCACAGATTCTTGATATCCAGAAGGTTGTTCGTGAGACAGAGGCGGCATTGTGCCTTCTCCTCAATGAGACTCCTCATACAATAGCCCGTGGCAAGATGAACGATACAATCCTCACTTCTGTTCTTTCCGCAGGTGTACCAGCCGATATCCTCCACAACCGTCCAGATGTGCGTGCTGCAGAGCGTTCTCTGGAGTCGGCTTATTATGGAGTACAGATCTCAAAGGCGCAGCTTTACCCAAATCTCACTATTGATGGTTCTGGTGGTTGGATGAATCCCGGACAGTGGTTTGTCTCAGGTGCAGCTTCACTTGTTGCCCCAATCTTCCAACAAGGGAAACTCCGTGCAAATGTTCGTATCTCCGAGGCAGAGCAGGAGAAGGCACGTATCGCCCTTGAACATGCTATTATAAAGGCTGGTAATGAAGTCAATACAGCAATGTTTGACTCTCGTATTGCAGAACAGAAGGCTTCTCTCATTAAGGAGCAGGTGGACAAGGTTTACGAGACTTATCTTGCCAATCAGGAACTGATGAACAATGGTCAGGCGACTTATCTTGAAGTGCTCACTGCACAGAATCAACTCTTCTCTGCCCAACTCAGTCAGTTGAGCAATGAATACGACCGAATTGCCGCTCTCATTAGTCTCTATGCTGCCTTGGGCGGAAGATAAAAAAGAAAGGAAAGCGATTATGAAAAAGAATATGTTCTTGTTGCTCGCATTGATGATGCTGAGCGTGATGAATGTATATGCACAGAAGGTCTCATTCAAGGCAGACATAACAACAATGATACCGATGAGATATACTCCACAGTATGGATTGTCGAGCTACAGCATTAAACTGAAAGACGATACCGTAACTGTACATTTGCCTTATATTGGTAATGTGTATAATCCTTCGTTTAACAATGATGGTTTGAACTTCACCGAACCTTGCAAGAATCTTAAGGTTAAGGATAGAAAGAAGAAGGACGGCAAGGTGGTGTCATTCAAAGTTAGACACGATAATGTGGGTTATGAATTTCAAGTGACATTGTTCGACAACAACAATTGCTCGGTTTTTATGAATCCAAACAATGGCGATTGCTGTAACTACAATGGAGAACTGATTGATGAATAGCCTCGAATTTTTCGAGGAACGGTGACAGATTAGGTTAATATAAAAAGAAAATGGACAGAGGTTTTTCCCCCTGTCCATTTTTTGTATATAAAGGCATTGCTAATGCCTAAGCCTGATTATTGTGGAATAATTGTGAATTGGAATTCACGATCCTTGTAATCTACGCGATATTGTGGAAGCGCCTCTGCATCCCAACTCCAAGAGTCAATACCACCAACACCTGCCATCTCTGCATCAATGTAGAGGTTTGTAAATTCAGACTTCTGCAACTGCTCAGGGTGACGCTGATCCTTGTCCTCACCCTCATCGAGTTCGGCGATGGTGTAGTGGAGGGCAGAAGCCGAGAATGCCTTGTTAGAGAAGAATTTCAAAGGTCCCTGCTGCCACCAGCGTATAGCAGTCTTTGTACCTGTTTCCTGTGGACGAACATACTTCCAGAACTGCTCATCTGCTGTCTGTGTGTAGATGCCGAGCATCTGACCAGAGCAACGGTCGCTGTAGTTCTCAATAGGACCAAGGCCATAGAACTTACTTGTCTCAAAACGGTAAGGGAGTTCCATCACCATTCCGTAGCGGAGCATGCGAGGTACATCAGCACAAGGAGTCGTTGTCATCTTCTCGCTTACAGTGAGTGCGCCATTCTTTGCAATAGTGTAAGTGAGTGTGAGAGTTGCCTTCACCTCCGGCATATCGTAAACGACAGTTGTCACATTCTTCTTTGTCTTCAAAGAAACAAGGTTCATCTGTGGGTTACGCCAAACAGCAAGGCGCTTCTGAAGACCAGCACCCATATCATTGTCGGTCACTGCACGCCAGAAGTTAGGCTTCAGTGTACCGCCATTACCCAACATCTCCTCACCATTTACAGTATAGCTGCTAAGGAAACCTGTTGTCTTGTCAAAAGCGACCTTTGTCTTAACATTGAGGTCTTCGTTGAAGTAGTATTCTGCCTGATCGTAGATGTAGTCGTGAAGGATGAACTGCTGATGAGCCAGTTCCTGTCCTGCCTTGAGCAGAGGTTCTGCCTCCTTGAGTTCATAGCGTACATTGAGTACAATCTCACCGTCAGCATCACCCTCAGGGAAGTTGAGGTTGTATTCCTTTGTCTGCTGAGGAGCAATGTCAAGGTCATCAATTACACCACTAAGACAAACAACGCCATCATCCTGAACAACCTCCCAGCGAAGACGGAAGTTCTTCAAATCGCGGAAGAAGTACTCATTCTTAACACTGATGATGCCCTTGCTCTTGTCCTTCAACTCTGTCCAGATGCTCTGATACTGATAACCTACCTCGTAAGCCTCAGGAGTGAGCTTGCGGTCGGCAGTGATGAAACCGTTACAGTTGAAGTTGTTGTCAGAAGGATCGTAAGTGTTGTAGCAACCACCATACATAAGAGTGCGTACAGGTTTGCCCATCTTCTCAGGAACACGACCCCAAACTGCCTGATCCTCAAAATCCCAGATGAAGCCACCCTGGAAACGCTTATTCTGGCGAACGATGTCCCAATACTCCTTGAAACCACCCGAAGAGTTACCCATTGCGTGGTTGTACTCACACTGGATGAGTGGACGCTGATCTTCTGGCTTGTCGCTGTCAACATAGTTCTGGCAATACTTCTGAGAAGAGTACATTGGGCAGAATATATCGGTGTTAGGGCCCTTCATTGTACGCTCCCACTGAACAGGACGACTTGGATCCTCTGCGTGAATCCAATCAAATACTGTGGTAAAGTTAGGACCATCAACGGTTTCATTACCCATTGACCAGATAACAACACTTGGATGGTTGAAGTTAACCCCTACATTATGCTTGTTACGCTCAAGAATCTGCTGCTGGAAGAGTTCAGTTTTTGCAATAGAAGTATCGTCATAACCAAAACCGTGTGACTCCTGATTTGCCTCTGCTACAAGATAGATACCATATTCATCGCAAAGGTCATACCAGATAGGATCATCAGGATAATGGCAGGTACGGACAGCATTAAGGTTCAGGCTCTTCATAATCTGGATATCCTGAATCATACGCTCGCGTGAAACGCAGTAACCTCCGTTAGGGTCCATCTCGTGGCGGTCGGCACCCTTAATATAAATAGGTTTGCCGTTGATGAGATAACGATCGCCCTTAACTTCCGACTTTCGGAAACCGACCTTCTGAGGTACAACGCTAAGAAGATTGCCACGAACCATCTCAATTACAGCCTTCCTACCCTTACCAGTCTTTTGCTCGTTGAGTGCATAAACCTTTGCTACGAGAGTATAGAGGTTTGGTGTTTCTGCGGTCCACTTCAATGGGTTGCCAATGGCCATGTCTGTTGCGAGTGTGTTGCTTTGAACCTTCTTTATCTTGTCGTAAGAAGAAGCAGTTGCAGTCTTCACCACATTGCCATTTGCGTCGAGGAGCTCAAAATCAATTTCGATATTGCCGACAGTCTTTCCTGCAATGTGTAGAGTACCGTCAGTGTAATTGTTTACAAGGTCCTGTGTGATACGGATATCAGTCAACTGACTCTCAGGATTGAGTGCATAGAGATAACTATCGCGTGCAACACCAGAGAAACGCCAGAAGTCCTGGTCCTCGCAGTAAGAACCATCACACCAGCGGAATGTCTGGAATGCGATGAGGTTCTCGCCTGGGTGAACAAACTCTGTAACATCAAACTCTGCTGCCACCTTCGAGTCCTCGGTATAGCCTACATATTTGCCATTTACATAGAGGTACATATTTGATGTAACCGAACCAAAATGAGCAATAACCTGACGGCCGTCCCAGTTTGCAGGGATAGTGATAGTACGACGGTACGAACCAACATGGTTGTCCTTTACAGGAGGCTCTGGAGGATTGTCCTTGTAATGTCCACGCCATGCAAAACCGATGTTTACATAGAGAGGTTCGCCAAATCCGTTGAGTTCCCACATACCAGGCACAGGCATTGATTTCCAGTTTGAATCGTCAAGGTCGGTACGATAGAAATCCATTGGACGCTCATTGGCATTTTCAACATAGTTGAATTTCCAAATACCATCAAGTGAAAGGTAGTTGGCAGACTTTGTCTTGTCTCCGGCAAGTGCTTTGTCAAGCGACTCATAGGTGAAGAATGTTGTGTGAATAGGGTAGCGATTCACCTCATTCACCTGCATGTCGCGCCATTCAGTACCTGTAGGTTGATTGTCGGCAAAGACTCCTGCAGAAACAGCTGCCAAAGCCAGAGTAATAAATAATTTCTTCATAATTGTTTTGGTCTTTTGTTATATTTTGTTGCAAAGATAACTAAAATTTATTTTGTTATCAAATTTTTTCCGTATATTTGCAGAAAATTAAATACCTAACAATGAAAAAAGCAATACTAACAACCATTTGCATACTCCTCGCCACAACAATGATGGCAGGAAGCAAAACGCAAAAACAGCCACAACCAAAGTATAAAGACGCTACTGTTCCTACAGAGCAACGAGTAGAAGACCTTCTTGCTCGAATGACTCGTGAGGAGAAAATCGGTCAGTTGCTGTGTCCGCTTGGATGGCCTATGTATGACAAATCACAGGTCAAGACAAAGAAAGGTATGAAGACTCAACTCGCTGTAAGCGAACTCTATAAGAAACGCATGGCAGAAATGCCACTCGGTTCGGTTTGGGCTATTCAGCGTGCTGACCCTTGGACACAGAAAACTCTTGAAACGGGTATAGGTGCAGAGGAAAGTGCAGAGATGATGAATATCCTTCAGAAGTATGCTGTTGAGCAGACTCGTCTTGGAATTCCTGTGATGATTATGGAGGAAGCACCTCATGGACACATGGGTATTGGCTCTACTTGCTTCCCTACGGGAATTGGTCAGGCAGCCACATTCGATGTGGAGTTGATGCAGCAGATGGGTACTGTTATAGGTAAGGAACTCTCCCTTCGTGGAGCACATATTGCATATGGTCCTGTTCTCGACATCTCACGCGAACCTCGTTGGTCGCGTGTTGAGGAAACACTTGGTGAGGATCCTTACCTCGCTGGTCAGATTGGTGGTGCCATATGTAAGGCTGTTCGCGCAGAGGGTGTTATCAACACATTGAAGCATTTTGCTGCATATGGTATTCCAGAGGGAGGATTGAACGGAGAACAGGTTTCGCTTGGCTGGAACCAGTTGCTAAATGAGTATATCCCACAGTTCCGCACAGCCATTGATATGGGTGCAGGTTCTATTATGACATCTTATAATGGTATAGATGGTGTACCTTGTACAGGCAACAAGGCACTTCTCACTGATATGCTTCGTGGAGAGTGGGGATTTGATGGATTCATCATTTCCGACCTCCAGAGTATTGAGGTTATGCGCAATAATCTCCATGTCGTGAAGGATTACACAGAGGCTGCAGCTATGGCAATAAAGGCAGGTGTGGATATCGACCTTGAGGGAAACAGTTACAAGTTCCTTGGTGATGCCATTGATAAAGGCCTATGCTCAGAGGCCGACCTTGACAGGGCCGTTCGTCAGGTGTTGCGTACAAAGTTTGAACTTGGTTTGTTCGAGCATCCTTATGTAGATGTGAAGGCTTCAAAGGAAGTGCATAATGCCGAAAATAAGGAAGTGGCTCGTCGTGTGGCACAGAAGAGTATCATCCTTCTTGAAAATGATGGACTTCTTCCATTGAGCAAGGACATTAAGAGTATTGCCGTTATTGGCCCTAATGCCGATAATCAGTATAATCAGTTGGGCGACTACACTGCTCCACAGGCTGAAGACGATGTCGTTACAGTGCTTGAAGGAATCAAGGCTACAGTACCTAACGCACAAGTGAATTATGTAAAAGGTTGTGCCGTTCGCGACACTCAAAACACTGATATTCAAGCTGCTGTTGAGGCTGCAAAGAAGTCGGATGTGACCGTTCTTGTTGTTGGTGGTAGTTCTGCCCGCGACTTCAAGACCAGTTATGCCTCTACTGGTGCGGCAAATGTTGATGTAAACGCAAAGGAACTCCCTGATATGGATTGTGGTGAGGGCTATGACCGTGCCACTCTCGAACTCCTTGGCGATCAGTTGAAACTGATGCAGGCTCTCATTGATGCAAAGGTGAAGTTGGCGGTTGTTTATATTGAAGGTCGTCCGTTGAACATGAACCTTGCTGCAGAGAAGGCAAATGCATTGCTTTGTGCTTGGTATCCCGGTGAGCAAGGCGGTCAGGCTATTGCTGATGTTCTCTTTGGCGATGTCAATCCTGCTGGTCGTATGCCTGTAGGCGTTCCTCGCAATGTAGGCCAATTGCCTGTTTACTACAGCAAGCGAATCTCTCACGACTATATTGACTCAAAGGCAGCTCCTCTCTATCCATTCGGTTATGGAAAGAGCTACACCACATTCGTTTATTCTGCTCCTTCGGCAGTTGTGAATGGTGATGGAACAGTGACAGTTCGTTGCACATTGACAAATACTGGTACAAGAGATGGTGAGGAAGTGGCACAGGTTTATCTTGAAGATGAATACAGTAGCATATCTATTCCTCGCAAGCAGTTGAAGGGATTCCAGCGTGTGAGCCTTAAGGCAGGCGAGAGCAAGGAACTCACCTTCACTCTCGGAAAGGCAGAACTATCGCTTATTGGTACCGACCGCCAACCAGTTGTAGAACCTGGTACATTCAAGGTGTATGTACTGCCAAACTCTATTATAACAAAGCAAACACCATTTGCAGGATTTGAATTATAAGAATCGACATATTGCATTGATTGTAGGAGCAGCATTAGTGTTGCTCCTTGTTGCTTGGTGCGTATTGTGTTTCATTGCCTTCAGGAATAACAGCACCGGCAAGAATCGTGTGGTTGTTGAGCGACAGGCTTGGTATGAGGTACAGGTTGATGGTCATCCGGTACTTTATTACACTCTTGCCGATAGTGATTCTGTCTTTAAGGACCTTTCAGAAAAGCGCGATACAGCCATAACTCGCACTGTTGCTTCTGCACAATGGACCAATAGCCATTGGTGGTTTCCTTCGTGCAAAGGAACAATCACAGCATCAATCGACAGTCTTGATCAACCTACATTCTCGCCTCGCGAGGTGCTCACCCTCAATCTCCGCAATGCAGAGCAACGCATAAAGGACCTTGACACAATGACCGACGAGATGGATTATTACTTCTCGGTTCATGATGTGCAAGATGAGGGCTTTGAACTTGTAGTCGAGTATTACGAGAAGGTAATGCGCGAAATGACTCATTTGAGTGGAGTGATTGGAGCTTTGAACCATTGTCTTGAATCAGATTCGCTCACTATTAGGCATAAGGCTGTATTCAGGGCTATATATAATAATAAGGTGGGAAAGCAGCAGATTGACACTTGTGTTTTGAAAAGTCAGGAACCATTCAAGGCATTCCAACCTCAAAAAGGAGGGTTGAAGACAACATTGCAATTGCTGAATGAAAAGACTCCTCGTGGTGTGAAAGTAGGTTCCTACTATAGTGACGCAAGTCTCAAGACTCTCTCTTTTGCTGTTCAAAGGCGCTATGAGGCTTGTGAAGATACTCTTGATGGCTTTGGTTTGAAGGTGACACCAGAGAAAGGAGTGCAGATTGGACTTTGGGCGAATGGTAAGTACAAGGGTGAGCAATTGGAGCATAACTCTCAGCGAATCTATGGCATTGACCTTTCGCGCTTCCAGCATGAGAAGGGAAAGAAACGCTATAATATCCAGTGGAATAAACTGCGTATCACATCACTCGGCACACTGAGCAAGAAAAAGGTGTCGGGAAAGGTGGATTATCCTGTTTCGTTCATTTATATTAAGGCGACAGAGGGTACAACTGTAAAGAACAATTACTATGCCGCAGATTATGTCCAGTCGAGGAAACATGGTTACAAAACGGGTAACTATCATTTCTTTTCAACGAAGACTCCAGGTGCTCAGCAGGCAAAATGGTACTTGAAGAATTCCCGTCATCAGGCAGGCGATTTACCGCCAGTACTTGATATTGAGCCATCTGCCGCACAGATAAATGCTATGGGAGGTGCAGAGAAACTGTTTGTTGAAGTTCGTGCTTGGCTTAATGCAGTAAAAGCGGCTACAGGAGTAAAGCCGATACTCTACATCAGCCAGTCATTTGTAAATAAATATCTTCCTCTTGCACCAGATTTGAAGCAAAACTATCAGGTTTGGATTGCCCGTTATGGGGAGTATAAGCCTGATGTGCATATGCTCTATTGGCAGTTGTCGCCCGATGGTCGTGTTGAGGGAATTGGTCCTGAGGTGGATATAAATGTGTTCAACGGCTATCAGAATAAGTACGACGAATTCGTTAGTAAATTGAAGTAAATTGCCCCCGTTTTGTGAAAAGGGTGGAATGAGCACTTCATTTCAGTTGAATGACCACTTCATTTCAGTGAAATGACCTCCTCATTCCATTGGAATGACCGGCTCATTTCAGCGTTTTCATTTTTAGGCACTTATTTTAATGGTTTTTCAGTCGTATTTTTGAGGGTAGAGGAACAATAGATAAGTACTCATTTTTTAGTCCTAAATCACAAATTCCAAATATAATCTTTGATTTATTTGGTTATTATCTGCTTTTGCTGTAACTTTGCACCTAAATAACAGAAATATGGTACTGAATTACATCTGGATAGCATTTTTTCTCATTGCCTTTGTCATCGGATTGTTTCGCCTTGTTGTACTGGGCGATACTGAGGTGTTTCCGGCAATGATGAATTCCACTTTCGATACTTCAAAGACAGCATTCGAGATTAGTCTGGGTCTTACGGGTGTGCTCTCCCTTTGGCTTGGAATAATGAAGATTGGCGAAAAGGGTGGGGTGGTGAATGCCATTGCCCGAGTGCTCTCGCCAATATTCGTTCGTCTGTTTCCTGACATTCCAAAAGGACATCCTGTCACAGGCAGCATATTCATGAATATTGCCGCAAATATGCTCGGCCTTGACAATGCCGCTACACCTCTTGGCCTTAAGGCAATGAAAGAAATGCAGGAACTGAATACAAAAAAGGAGACAGCAACAAATCCAATGATTATGTTCCTGGTGCTCAATACTTCTGGTTTGACACTCATCCCAGTAAGCATCATGACCTACCGTGCACAGATGGGAGCTGCTGCCCCAACAGACATCTTCATTCCAATACTCCTTGCAACATTTGTGGCAACAATCGCAGGAATTATCATTACCTCGATTTATCAGAAGATAAACCTCCTGAATCCAGTAATCTTCGCTACTCTTGGAGGTGCATGCCTTGTTGTAGGTGGAATGATTTGGGGATTCCGACAGATGGACCCAGAGACAATGAATATTGTGAGCAACACAGCAGCAACGGTTTTGCTTATGACAATCATTGTGTCGTTCATAATAGCCGGAATGCGAAAGAAAATCAATGTTTACGATACATTTATTGAAGGAGCAAAGGAAGGATTCCAGACGGCAGTTCGCATTATACCTTATCTTATTGCTATACTTGTGGCAATAGGTGTATTTCGTGCCTCAGGAGCAATGGATGCCTTGATTGGCGGAATTAAATGGTGCATTGCTGTATGTGGCATTGATACTGCATTCGTGGATGCTCTTCCTACGGCAATAATGAAACCATTGTCGGGTAGTGGTGCTCGCGGAATGATGGTAGATGCTATGCAGACATTTGGTGCAGATTCGTTTGTAGGCCGACTGAGTTGCATCTTCCAAGGCTCAACAGATACTACATTCTATATTCTTGCAGTTTATTTCGGTTCAGTTGGCATTCGCAACACTCGTCATGCTGTTGCTTGTGGCCTTCTTGCCGACTTAGCGGGAGTAATAGCCGCAATCTCAATTGCATACTTATTCTTCGGATAAAAAAACAAAAGTTGTAAGTTTTTCAAACATTAATTGTCAAATATACAATGGCAAACATGAAATCATTGGCCAAAGATACGGCCATTTATGGATTATCGAGCATCGTAGGAAGATTCCTCAACTATCTGCTCGTACCGCTCTACACTCATGTCATCTCTGCTTCAACAGGTGGCTATGGTGTAGTGACAAACCTCTATGCCTATACAGCACTGATACTCGTCATACTGACCTTTGGAATGGAGACAACCTTCTTCCGTTTTGCAAACAAAGAAGGTGAAAATCCTCATACTGTATTCTCTACTGCAATGGGTATGGTAGGATTCCTTGCAGTGATGAATTTCCTGCTGATTTTGTTCTTTATCACTCCATTCTGTGATTATATTGGTTATCCTGACAATCACGATTATATCCTTATGATGACGGCAGTGGTTTCGCTTGATGCAATTCAGGCAATTCCGTTCTCATACCTTAGATATCAGAAGAAAGCGATAAAGTTTGCTTCGCTCAAACTCCTGTTCATTGCGATGAACATTGGACTCAACCTCCTTTATTTTCTTGTCTTAGGTAAGGATGATGTCTATTATGTGTTCTTCCTGAATCTTGTCTGCACAGGAATCATCACATTCTTCTTCCTGCCAGAGATGCTTCAGATAAAGTGGAAGTTTGATTTCTCTCTGCTTCGCCGAATGTTCAGTTATTCTTGGCCAATCCTTATTCTTGGTATAGCGGGAATTCTCAATCAGGCATTTGACAAGATGATTTTCCCTTGGGCTTATACCCATACGGGACTACATACAGCGGCAGATTCGCAGGTACAGTTGGGCATTTATGGCGCTTGTGTGAAGATTGCAATGATAATGGCAATGATTACCCAAGCATTCCGTTATGCCTATGAACCAATCGTTTTTGCAAAGGCAAAAGATAGAGATTCAAAGGAATATTATGCTGTAGCAATGAAGTTCTTCCTTATTTTCACATTGTTTGCCTTCCTCTGTGTGATGGGGTATATGGATATCCTGAAACTCATCATCGGCAAGGATTATTGGGCAGGTTTGCAGTCTGTGCCAATCGTTATGGCAGCAGAGATTATGATGGGAGTTTACTTCAATTTGTCGTTCTGGTACAAACTCATTGACAAGACAATCTGGGGTGCGTGGTTCTCAATAATTGGTTGCGCAGTACTTATTGCTGTGAATATCATCTTCATTCCAAAGTATGGCTATATGGCTTGCGCATGGGGTGGAGTGGCTGGCTATGGAACAGCGATGATTCTTTCGTATATCGTTGGTCAGATAAAGAATCCAATCTCTTACCCATTGAAGAGTATCTTCGTATATGTGCTTATTACTGTTCTGTTCTTTGTCATTATGCAGTTATTGCCAGAAACATGGCCTACATGGGCAAGAATAGGCATCAATACAATACTTATCATTGCTTTCGTGGCACATATTATCTATCACGATATGCCATTGCAGTCGCTTCCTGTTGTGGGAAAATATTTCAGAAAATAAAACACAAACAAAACTATGCGTAGACTATTAACACTTTTCATTCTTGCAGGTTCATTGTCGGGTAATGCCCAGACGGTGAGTAATGCCTCCTCCCAAGTGGCACTTGCCAAGACGAACAAAACCATCACCTTCGATTTGAGTCAGGAAGGAACTCCTACTCCTATTGAGTGGGGAATGGACACTCAGTGGATAAACGAAGGCAATCTTCGTAGAGGAATAAACTTCTCGAGCAAGGAAATAATTGATATCCTCCGCTTAGGATTCATGCCAAGTGCCAGTGTGGCGGGAGGAAAACTCTCTGATGCTCAGTTGAATAGTATCAACGAACGCGCACAATTGGCTTTGAAGTACTGTAAGCCAGGAGTGAAAATCAATATTGGTGATGACCCTGCCGAGGGAAATGGTGTTGATAGTTGGTATAATGATGCCAGTGTATCAAGTATTATTAGAGGTGAGCGTTGGGCAAGATGCATTGACCTTCACCGACAAAAATACGAGGAATACGGTTTGAATGTTGTCAGTGTAAGCCCTTTCAACGAACCTGACTTCGGATGGAATCAGGGGGTAGCCAGCAGCAGAATGGACGATTTCAAGAATACAGCCCGTGCCTTGCGAAACGAATATGACGGAGACTATGGTAAGGATGCTATCCGTATCTGTGGAGGCAACACCCTTAGTTGTGATGCAGCCTACGAATGGTGGAACCACTGTAAGGACTATCTTGATGAAGGTAACACTCATCAGTTGGCTGGTGGCTTTGACTCTTATGCAAATTTCTATAAGACTGTGCGCGAAGCCGGTCATCGTGGAGTGGCCGATGAGTTGCACAATGTCATGGAGGCAATGGTAGGTGTGGAATACGGCATGCAGACAGGCATCTGGTGGGGTACAGCTACTCGTACACGCGGTCAGTTTATGAAGGCAACCCATGGCAATGATGGTGGTGCTCGCCTTGCATACAAAGAGAACCGCAGTGCATGGACTGCAGCATCTGTATATAGATTGCCAGATGGAACAATTAACGGTTTCGTAGGAACCAGTGAGCGACAGTGCCAGCCTGACAGCTATCGTTTCGTTTCGCTCGACCGCGATGTGTTCTACAATGGACAAGGACCAAAGCGTGAGTTTGTGGTGGAGGTGCCAGGAGGCTATGGCTATCAAGATGGACAGACAAATGCAGAAACCGTCATTGATATTACTTCGGGTGAAGATGTGCCATTCTATATTGATGGAGAATACAAAATAGTGAATGTGAAGTCAGGACTTGTTCTTGGTGTCACAAGTGCTTCTTCTTCAGGTTGGACACAGATAACTCAACGAAAGAACTCACAGCGTACAACAGTAGCAAACTGGATTATCACTCCAGTGCCAAACACTATCGGTGAGGATTTCGCCTATTACCATATAAAGAGTTGCGATAATAGCGCACTCTATTGGGATATAATGAACTGGGTTATTGATGCGACAGGAAAGGTTGGTACATATCCTGGTGGTGGTGGAGCCCATATTGAACAATGGTATTTCCAATATGCGGGTGAGAACAACTTCTTTATCCGTAGTCGATTCAGCAATCTTGCTGTGATGCCGGCCAATGGTTCTACAGCTATCGGTGCTGCCCTTATGATGGCCGATTTTACAGGAGATGAGAGTCAGATGTGGCGTCTTGTCCCAACTGAAGAAGCACCTGAATTCGATGTCCCTGCAGCACCGACGAATCTTATTGCCACATCTCATAACGCCAGTATCAAACTGGATTGGACAGCAAGTGCCAGTGATGATGTGCGCGACTACTTTGTAATTCGTTCTGAGGAAGGCAAGGACGATTTCAATACAATAGGTCGTAATATCGTAGGAACAACTTTTACTGATAATACTGCTGAAGACGGCAAGGTATATGAGTATGCTGTAAAGGCAGAAGACAAGGCAATGAATCGCAGTGAGCGTTCCGAAATAGCATGTGCCTCAGTTAGTCAGGAGAAAGGTTTGATATGCCGTCTTGACTTTGAGGATAACATCTTTGATGAGACAGAGAATGGCAACCATCCTGCTTCGCTCTGTGAAGCGAAATACAATTCAAGGAGCAAGTCGGGCGAAAAATCATTGAATATGTCCACTGCATCACAGTATCTGCAGTTGCCTGCAACGATAGCCAACCATGATGCGTTGACAATCAGTTTCTGGTTGCGTCGTGCGGGAACATCTGCTACATTGTGGGAGAGAGCCTTTGATTTCGGAAACAGCACTGATGAGTATCTCTTTTTCACTCCAAACTGTGGAGACAACACAGTTCGTTTTGAGGTAAAGCATGCCGGTCAGTTGGAAAAGATTGAATATCAGAATACGCTTGCCGCAGGCACATGGAACCATATTGTTGTCACTTTGGACGGTAACACTGGTGCAGGTGCCATCTACATCAATGGTGAGCAAGTGGCAAAGAAGGACGATTTCACCATCAGTCCATCTCAGATTCGTCCGGTGATGAACTATATCGGTCGTTCGCAGTTCTCTGCCGATCCATTAATTAAAGGTTATTTTGATGACTACAGAATCTACAACTATGCCCTCACAGCTGAGGATGTAGCCATTCTCTACGAGGATGTTACTGGTATTAAGGCCACAAAGGTAGAAGAAGCGAATGGCAAAACTTATGACATCACAGGTCGTATAGTAGGCGATTCTGCAAAGGGTGTTGTAATAAAGAATGGAAAGAAGATTTTAAAATAAAAACAAAATAATATGAAAAAGATTTTAGTATTAATTATCGCACTCCACTGCTCAGTATGCAGTTTTGCAGACGAGGGTATGTGGACTTTGATGGACCTGCCAAAGGCAGTTTATGAGAAGATGGTCGAGGAAGGCTATCAACTTGAGTATGACAAACTTTATAATGCAGATGACGCAATCTACCATGCAGTAGTTAACTTCGGTGGTTATTGCTCAGGAGTTGTTGTTTCTTCTGACGGTCTTGTATTCACCAACCACCATTGTGGTTTTGAGGCAATCCGCTCACACTCTACAGTTGAGCACGATTATATGCTCAACGGATTCTGTGCAAAGTCATTTGCAGAGGAGTTACCAAACGAGGACCTCTTCGTGTCGTTCATGGTGGCACAGAAGGATATCACAGCAATGGTTGAGGAGTATGATTTCCGCAACCTTAACTCTGAGAAGCGTGAGGCAATCCTCAACCTTATTGAGAAGGAAGAAAACGATCGCGTGAAGATTATCGACCCTACAATGCATGCAGAGATGAAGCCTTATTATGAAGCAAACCGCTATTACATTGATGTTTATCGCGACTTCCGTGATGTTCGTCTTGTCTTCACTGTGCCAAAGTCTATGGGTAAGTTCGGTGGTGAGACAGACAATTGGATGTGGCCACGCCAGACTTGCGACTTCTCTGTGTTCCGTATCTATGCCGACCCAAAAACAAATGGTCCAGCAGATTACAGTGAAAAAAATATTCCTTACCACCCAAAGAAGTGGGCTCAGGTTTCACTCCAGGGTTACAAGGAAGGCGACTTTGCTATGACAATGGGTTACCCTGGCAGTACAGAGCGTTATCTCTCAAGTTTCGGTATCAAGGAGATGCGTGATGCTCAGAACCTTCCTCGATGGCAGACTCGTGAGGTGAAGCAGGGGGTAATGCTTCGCCATATGCGTGCTGATGAGGCTGTGCGTATCAAGTATGACTCAAAATATGCTCAGTCGGCAAACTATTGGAAGAATGCCATTGGTATGAATAAGTGTATCGACTCACTCAACATCATTGGTTTGAAGGAACAGCACGAGGAGGCGATCCGAGCTTATGTTGATTCTACAGGTTATTTGAAGGACAAACTCAACTTCCCACTTCTTGACTCACTTTATCAGAAGCGATTCAACGCAATGCGCGGTCTTATTCTCTTCTCTGAGACATTCCGTGCTGACGAACTCTCGGTTCGTGCTCGTCGCTACACTAATGGGGGTATGGCCGTACAAGGTCCTGAAGGAAATGAAAAGAAGCAGTTCGTTACCTATGATGACAACTCAGACACATACGATGTTGCAACAGATAAGGAGATGCAGGTTGTTCTGTTGAAGAACTATGCTGAGAAGGCTGACAAGAACTATATGCCAGCATTCTTTGAGACTATCCAGAATGACTTTGGCGGTGACTACAAGGCTTATGTAGACTATCTCTGGAGCAAATCTGTATTGATGCAAAACGGCAAGAAGATTTACAACAACAAGAAGACACTCAATGATCCAGGTGTGAAGTATGGTCTTGATATGACAGAGACAATGATGGCTCTTTATAACGACTATCAGGCAGATGCTGAGACAATTGAAGAGCAGGAGCGTTATCTCTGTGCTGCAAAGATTCGTATGGAAGAAGATATGCCTCATTACTCAGATGCTAACTTCACTCTCCGTATGAGCTACGGTCAGGTGGGTGGATATGATATGTATGGCAAGGATTCGGGCTATTATACAACTCCAGAGTCAATCTACAAGAAGATGCTCAAGGGTGACAAGGAAACTGCTGGCAACGACTATAACTTTGAGTACACAGCAGAACCTATCATGCACGAACTCTTCTCTGCAAAGGATTTCGGTCAGTACACTGATCCTGTAAGCGGCACAATGAATCTCTGCTTCCTTACAAGCAACGACATCACTGGCGGTAACTCAGGTTCGCCAGTATTCGATGGCAAGAACCAACTTATCGGTCTTGCTTTTGATGGCAACTGGGAGAGTCTCTCGGCTGATATCTTCTTTGACAAGCGATTGGCTCGTTGCATCTGTGTGGATATCCGTTATGTTCTCTTCATGATGGACAAGTGGGGCCATGCTGACCGTCTTATTAGGGAGATTGACGCAAAATAAACTCTATGAGAAAAATAATTGGTATTGGCGAGACAGTCCTTGATATAATTTTCAAGGATGATAAACCTATAGGTGCTGTTCCTGGTGGCAGCACCTTCAATGCTATTATCTCGCTCGGACGATGCGGAACAAACTGCACCTTTATTTCAGAGGCAGGCAACGACCGTGTTGGAAAAATGATTTTGGATTTCCTGCGCGACAATGGCGTAAATGCCGATGATGTGAGCGTGTTCCCTGAGAGCAAGTCACCTCTGTCATTGGCTTTCCTTAATGAAAACAATGATGCAGAGTATATCTTCTACAAGGACCACCCTCACGACCAACTCGACTTCGTGTATCCTGAAATCAATCGTGATGATATCATTCTGTTCGGTTCCTTTTATGCCGTGAATCCTGTTATTCGTCAGCAGGTAGCTGGTCTTCTTGAGCGTGCAAAGGAGGCTGGGGCAATCATCTATTATGATGTGAACTTCCGCCCTTCGCATAAGAACGATGTCATAAAGATTAAGCCAAACCTTCTTGATAATCTTGAGTTCGCTGATATTGTCCGTGGTTCGCGCGATGATTTTGAGACACTCTATAATATGAGCGATGCAGAGAAAATTTATCGTTCAGAGGTGGCATTCTATTGCCGTAAATTTATCTTTACCAATGGTGCTCTCCCTGTTGAACTCTTCGCAGAAGATGGCTTTCGAAAGTCTTATCCTGCTCATGAAGTATCGACGGTATCAACAATTGGTGCTGGCGATAATTTCAATGCAGGTCTCATCTTCGGTATGATTAAGAACGACATACGTCGTGAGGACATTGACAATGGACTTACAGTGGAACAGTGGGATAGTATTATTGCTTCTGCTCAGGAGTTCTCTGCCGAGTGCTGTCAGGACATATATAATTATGTGTCAGTTGAATTTGGAAAGAAGAAAAAGATATGAAAATAGGCGTGTTTTGTTCTGCAAATGATAATATCTCGACTGAGTATTTCCGCTTGGCAGAAGAACTTGGTAAATGGATGGGCGAGAATGGTCATACTCTTGTCTATGGAGGAGTCGATTCGGGATTGATGCGAACCATTGGTCATGCCGTCCACAATGCAGGGGGAACCTGCATAGGTGTTGTCCCTCGCATCATTGAACAAGGTGGTCGTCAGGCTACTTGTCTTGATGTTGACATTCCTTGCGATAATCTCTCCGACCGAAAGGATATCATGCTTTTACAAAGTGATGTATTAGTGGCATTGCCTGGTGGTATTGGAACTCTTGATGAAGTGTTCACAGTAGCAGCTGCAAAGACCATTGGCTATCACGACAAGCGAGTCATACTTTATAATATGGATGGTTTTTGGAATTCGGCAGTAGCCCTTCTCGATGACCTCCAGTCTCGCGGTATGATTCGTGGCGACTATTGCACATACATCACTGCAGTAACCTCCCTTGAGGAGTTGATATCTATCCTTAACCCATAACCGATAATCCTTATATGACATTTCAAGAACTTGGCGTTTCTGAGGAGATTCTCAGTGCCATCGACGAACTCGGGTTTGCTTATCCAATGCCTATTCAAGAAGCGGTGATACCGTTCCTTTTGCAGAATCCCGACAACCTAATTGCCCTTGCCCAGACAGGTACGGGTAAGACTGCTGCGTATGGAATCCCGGTACTTCAGTCAATTACTGAGATTAGCAAAGACCCTTCGGTCCTTATTCTTTCGCCTACTCGTGAACTATGTCTGCAGATTGCCGACGACCTCAACGATTTTGCGAAGTATATGCCGGGTATCCATGTGGTGCCTGTATATGGTGGTACTGGCATGGAGCAACAGATTCGTGCTCTTCGTCATGGTGCGCAGATTATTGTTGCCACACCAGGTCGTCTCATTGACCTGAAGAATCGTGGTATTGCTAATCTTGAGAATATCCACGACATTGTGCTCGATGAAGCTGACGAGATGCTAAATATGGGATTCCAGGAGAGCATTGACGAAATAATGGAGTCAATCCCTGCTGATTGCCGTAAACTCCTCTTCTCGGCAACTATGAGCCGTGAGGTAGAGAAGGTAGCAAAGAGTTATATTAAGGAGCATAAAGAGATTGTGGTAGGTTCGCGAAACGAAGGTGCAGAGAATGTCAATCATGTATATTATCTCGTTCATGCCAAGGACAAGTATCTTGCCTTGAAGCGTATTGTTGATTTCTATCCAAAGATCTTTGCAATCATCTTCTGCCGTACAAAACTTGAGACGCAGGAGATTGCTGACAAACTCATTAAGGATGGTTATAACGCAGAATCGCTCCATGGTGACTTGTCACAACCGCAACGCGACCAGACAATGCAGAAGTTCCGCCAGCATACGGTTCAGTTGCTTGTCGCAACAGATGTTGCCGCTCGTGGCCTTGATGTGGACGACCTCACTCATGTCATCAACTTTGGAATGCCTGACGACATAGAGTCGTACACACATCGCTCAGGTCGTACTGGTCGTGCGGGCAAGAATGGTACATCAATTTCAATTATCCACACCAAGGAGAAGTTCAAGGTGCATAATGTGGAGAAGGTTATCGGCAAGAAGTTTGTTGATGGTGTTCTTCCTTCGCCTCAGGAGATTTGCACTAAGCAACTCTACAAGGCAATGGACGAGATTATGAAGATGGATGTTGACGAAGAGCAGATTGCGCCATTCATGACAGAGATAAACCGTCATTTCGAGTATGTCGACAAAGAAGATGTAATCAAGAAGATTGTATCAATGACCTTCGGTCGATTCCTCTCTTACTATGCTGATGCTCCTGAAATAGAGAAACCAAAGGGCCGCAGTGAGCGTTCGGAGTCAAGAGGCGACCGCAAGGAAAAGAAAGGACCTCGTGCTGTCGAGGAGGGTTATGAGCGCTTGTTCATTAATCTCGGCAAGGACAACGGATTCTATCCGGGAGAGGTTATGCAGTTCCTTAACAAGCATCTTGGTGGTCGTCAGAAGGTGGGACATATCGATCTTTATGGAAAGTTCTGCTATATAGAGATACCGAAGGACGATGCTGAGAATGTTATGGCAACAGTAAATGGAACATTCTATCATGGCATAGAGGTTCGTTGTAATCCAAGTGAGGACAAGTCGCAGGCACCAGAGAAACCATCACGCCGTTCGCGCGAGAAATCCGAGCAGAAGGATTATTCCCGCCTTCCAAAGAAAGAAGGTCGTCGTGCTAAACGTTCTGAAGAACCACACCGTACAGATCGTCGTGATGCTGCAAGGAAGCGTCGTGAAGCATTCGGCGTCCCAGAATCACCACAGAATCGTAAAGGTCGTCGAGGTGCTGCCCGTCAGGAGAAAGAAACCGATTGGCGTCAGTTCTTCCGTGGTGAAGAGCCAGACTTTACAGAAGAAGGCTGGGCAAGAAGAAAGCCGAAGAAAAAATAACCCATTAACCTATTAACCGAATAACCCATTAACCTTTTACATATGTGGAAATGGATTTTTGCCATTGCTGGCTATTATTTAACTCATAGTTTCTGGGGAGCCCTCTTAGGGTTCTTCGTAGGGCAGTTTTTTGATAATGTCAGAAAAGAAAACGCCGAGGGTGAAGAAACCACACAGCGCACTACCTCTCGTGGGCAGTCGTCTACTCGTAGTTATTCTTCCACCAACTCTTATGGCTATCAAAATGATGCCCGAACAATGTTCCTCAATTCATTGCTCGAACTCTCTGCCCACATCATTGCAGCGGATGGAAAGATTATGCATTCTGAGATGGAGATGGTACGCGACTTTCTTCGTCGTTCGTTTGGTGAGCAGACAATGACTGTTTGCAACCAGCGACTCCTTACAATCTTCCAAGAGCGAAAGGCTCTTAGTTCTAATCAGTGTTGGCAGCGAGTGTTCACCTCTTGCCAGAACATTCGTTATGCGATGAATCAAGAGACCTGCCTGCAACTTCTTGCCTATCTTGCAGAGATAGCAAAGGCAGATGGAAAAGTGACAAGTGAGGAGATTGCAGAACTGCGCCACATTGCCACTTCCCTTGGTCTTGCCTCATCCGTTGTCGACCAGATGCTCTCTCTTGGCGGTCAGACACTCGAGGATGCATATAAGGTGTTGGGTATTACACCTGATGCCACAGACGATGAAGTGCGAAAAGCCTACAGAAAAATGGCGTTGCAGTATCATCCCGACCGTGTAGCCACACTTGGAGATGACATAAAGGAATCTGCGACGAAGAAGTTCCAAGAAATCAACGATGCAAAAGACCGTATCTTCAAAGCCCGTGGTTTATAATTGTTCTCTCCTCAAAGCATACAATAAAACAATGCTCTCTTCCAACCGGAGGAGAGCATTATTGTTTATATTGATAATCTTTTGTTTTTAATTATCTTTTGCTTTCAACCATATTGACAAGAGCATCAATATTCTTGAAGTTCTTTGGAGTCACATCTTTAGCACTTAGAGAAATGTTGTATTTCTCTGAAAGAGACAATAGGATTTGTGCAATGCCGAGGGAATCGAGTTCGGCAAAGAGGAAGTCAGAGCCGAAGTCAACCAATGGGAGTTGCGTTTCGAGCATATTGCGAATTTCTTCTTTCATTGTTATTTCGTTTTTTGTTTATTTCTTATATGACTGACGGTCTTTCTTTCCGTTGTATTTCTGGTTTATCTTCTCCACCTTCTCATAGAGCATTGGAATCTTGTAAGCCTCGAGTTTTGTCTTGAGGAAAGATGCAATCTCACGAGGAGTGCATGTTTCACCTTCCTTAACGATATACAGAAGTTTAAGACAAGAACCTGCGATTGGATGAGGCGACTCAATACAGATGCAGTCAACGATTCTGTCAATCAGGTTCACAGTGTTCTCTATTTCAATAGGATCAGCCTTGAATCCGCCCACATTTATAGCATCATCATTTCTGCCAAGAAGGAACAGATTACCTTCTTCATCAAAATATCCACGGTCGGAAGAGGTGTATACACCATCTTTCAGTACACGAGTAGTTGCCTCTGGGTCGTTGAAATAGCCAGACATAAGGGTAGGGGCCTTAATTTGAATAGTGCCTTCCTCATTAATCATTATCTGAGAATGCAGCATAGGCTTACCCACACAACCTACCATATACTTACCATCGTTGAAGTTATAAGTACTTACCGCACCAATTTCCGTACCGCCAAGAGAGTTATACAGCCGTGCGTCAGGCAAAGCCTTTGACAGTTCCTCCATATCGTTCTTTGTCAGAGGAGCAGTACCAGTTTCTATGAACTCAATCTTATCAGCATTAGCCACAAGTTGATCACGCGAGAACTGCAACACCATTCTGATGCTTGCTGGTACAAGGAAGAATGCAAAACGGCGTGTAGGCATCTTCTTGAAAACATCAAATAATGCGTTCATATCCTTCAATCCGTCAACAACACAAACCGTTCCACCTGCCATCAGCGTCGGGTGAATCTTGAAAAGAGAGGCAATATGATTCAACGGACCACTGATGATATAGACAATGTTTGATGTGTAGAGGTTGTCGTGAATGAAGTTTTCTGCACATGTAGTAAGGGCGGTTTGCGAGAGCATAACCCCTTTAGCCTTGCCAGTAGAACCCGAAGTGAAGAGCAAATCATCAATTTCTTCAGAAAATTCCGCTACCTCAACCTCAGCCTTGATATTGTCGAAAGCCTCCTGAGGAATGGAATGTTCAAGAGGGACAGCCACAGCCCCCATCTCTTTAAGGGCAAAATAGGTGATGAGGAAATCAATATCCTGATTTGCGCGATACACATAACCCTTGTTCGCCTTCAGTCCTTCGTGCTTGAATTCCTCAGCGCGCTTGATGATTGCCTCCGAAAAATCAGCATAAGTAATCTCCTCTGTAGGCGTCACTACTGCCATTTGTTCGGGAGTCTCTTTGGCTCCTTTGTGGATGAAATAATTAATTGAATTCATATTATTGTTGTTAGTCTTCTCCTATTTGAACAGACGAGGGAGGAAGTCGAGCAGATATTTGCGCCAGTTCTCCCAACTATGACTGCCATCCGTCTCGTGATAGTAGTATTTATATCCCGCCTCATCGAGTTTTGCGCGATAGTCGTCATTGAGCGATTTTACGAAATCATCCACACCAACGGCAATGTAATAGAGTTTTGGATTAGCGTCAAACTGTGCTTTCAACTTTGTGTCAAAATCCTTGTAGGTGTCAATTCCGCCAATGCCGTCAGGGTCGCTCTTATGACCAAAGAATTCTTTTATATCAGCAACCTTCTTGAAAACCTTTTTTATTTTGCTGATGGTTTCGTTTTCAAGGGTATTTGTTGTCTGTGCAGAGAAAAGGCCGATATAATCGAACTCATCAGGATTGTTTGCTGAAATGTAAATAGTCTGCAAACCTCCAAGCGACAATCCCGCAATTGCCCTATGAGCCTTATCCTTTGTCGTGCGGTAGTTCTCATCCACATACTTCACCACTTCATCCACAAAAACCTTCTCTATTTTTCCCATCATCGATGAGACATTGTTGGCAGTAGGCACAGCAGTCATATAAGGACTTTCGCCAGGAGCTGCATCAAGCGTAACAATACCATTAGGCATAACCACAATCATTGGTTCAATTCTGCCGTCGGCAATCATATTGTCCATTATTTCCTGAGCCTTTCCAAACTCAGGCCAGGCATTTTCGTCACCACCCGAACCATGAAGCAGGTAAAGAACAGGATAGTGTTTCTTTGGATTTGTTGCATATTCTGCAGGCAGATAAACCGACATGCGGCGTTGTTTCATTCCATTCAGGTTTGAAGGATACCACACCTTTGCGATTTCGCCATGTGCTACATTCTGTGTTGTGTACATTGAACCTGGATAGCCAGGGATGATGAAATAACTGAAATAAGTATCCACATCGCGCACTTTATTAGGATTCTGAGCGTCCAGACTATCTACACCATCAATGACGAAGTTGTAAGTGTACAACTCCGAAGTTAGTGCTTTTGTGGTGTATGACCACCAGTCACCATCCTTTTCCAGTTCGTATTTGCGGTCTTTGCCGAAAGCCCCGATTTTGGTTCTTATCTCAAAACGCTTCTCCGCGAAACTTCCCTTCAAAAGAACCTCTTTGGCATTTGGCGCATATACATTGAATGTAACACTGTTATCTTCGTTTATCACAGGCGATTGCTTCTGTGCAAAAGCATCACTAACTAACAAACTAACTAACAAAATTATTACTATCCTCTTCATTTTATTTCCTCCAAATTAAGTTCTGTGTCACCTTCCTCGCATGAATATTCACTCAAAGGAAGCACTTTTATGTTGTCTGCAATGCCCTCAGCACTATAAGTCGCAAGCAATCGCAGTTCTTCATTCTCCTCATAAGCCACAATCTCCTTGTCAAGATGAACCAATGCAACAAGTAGCGACAAAGCGCCATTTCCATTGTCTTTCACCTTTATTTTATTGCCATTGAGGCTGTTAATCTTCTCAATATCGGCATTTGCAAGTGCCTTTTTTACTGCAGAATGAATGCCCACACCTTTATATAAATAGCGGTCGGCAATGAGCGATTTATAGTAATCTACGTCCTTTTCTGTCTTTGGATTCTCTTTCTTGCCCCACAATTTCCTACCAATCCAATTCCAGATACCACTAAGAATTGACGCTAAAGTGAGAGGGCGAAGGCGGAATTGCCCATTCTTGCGAGTGAGCCAGTTGAAGATGAACGGTGGAATGAGATATGCCATCAGCACAACAGAGAACATACCGATTATTGTCACTTCTGCAAGCGACAGCATAGCCGGATGCTTTGCCACAATCAGCGAACCAATACCAATAAACATTATCAATGCCGAAAGGATAATACTGTTCTTGTAGGAAGCAAGCATAGGTTTTCTGTAGGCATACTCGTAAGAGCATCCCTCAGTTATGAAGATGGTGTAATCATCACCCTGACCAAAGATGAAAGTGGCGAGAATGACATTCACAATGTTGAATTTGATACCAAGAATTGTCATTATTCCAAGAATCCACAGCCAACTTATTGCCATAGGGAGGAATGCAAGAATGGCGAGTTCTATTCGTCCAAACGAGAACCAGAGGAAGAGGAAAACGATAAGCGAGCAAGCCCAACCAATGTAGTTGAAGTCGTTTGTAAGACTGTTGGCAATTGTGCCGTTCATACTCTGAACATCAAAACTGCCGTCAAACAATGCCTTTACTTCCTTCAAATCATCGTTGCGCACATTCAATTTGTCAATAACGACAAATCGGCCTTCCTCTTTATTGATGCTGATATTACCCTTGAAAACCGACTGAGTGATTGGTTCAAAATAGCCGAAATCCTGAGGCTCGTAACTTCCACAAAGAATATTGCTGAACTCCTCAAAGGCATCTGTGCTGAAACCTACTGATTTTGCCGCAACTGCCAATGAAGAAGTGAAATCGGCCTTATGCTTTTCTGTCCATTCTGCCCATTTCTGCAATCTGCGTTCCTGCTCTTTCTTTGATGTCACAAACGAGAGCATACTCTCACTGCTGGTTACTTTTCCGACTTTCAGCAATGAGTCAATCCTCATCTGCTTTGCCTGTCCACCATCCAATGCCTTATCAATATCATTGCCCGAAGACACCACATACAAAGTCTGACAATTATCGGTTGTGTCGTTTGCCGTAAGCGACTGGAAATATTCCATATCCGCCCTCTGTTCGCGCGTCATGTAATTGATATGAGCCATGTTTGAGTCGAATTCAGTTCCAAAACTGAACCATCCAAACACAATAGTGAGCAGAATAACAGCCCAAATCACCCAACGCTTGTTTTCAATCTTTGCCTCTGTCAACCGACCGAAAAGCCGACGATTTCCCACCTTCGTCTTTCGTGTCTTCACCACATGTGGAAGGAACAACAGAACAAAAGCAATTGTACCAAGAAGCAACAGAGAAGCGAAAAGTCCAAGGTCGCGCAATGCCACTGATTTCAAAGGCACAAGGGCCAGGAAGGCACCAATCGTTGTCACATTTCCCACCAGAAGCGGCACAACAATTTCGCGCAAGGCATTCCTTATGTCGGGTTCATGATTTGTGTGGTCAATCAAGTGCAGTGGATAGTTTACCGCAATACCAATGATGATACTTGATATGCCAACAACAATGATTGAGATGCTGTCGTGAATGAGCGATAGACAACCCAAGGCGAATATCCAACCCCAACTGATTGACACTACAATGAGCAGAATATTTCTCACTGAGCGGAAGGCATAAACCAACAGCAGAAGAATCAGAATCACCGAAATTGAAACCGCAATAATACTGTCCTTCTTTATCTGGTAGGCGTTGCCTACAGCAATCTCAGGACCACCCGTCACATGTGCTTTGACAGTTGGGAATTCCTTCTGCATGGCCTCTATCGACTGGTTGAGCAAACTGACGAGTTTTGCGTTATTGTCGGTTTCGCTGTTGCCAAAAGGCGAAGGCAACAAAACCAGTGCTTTCTTCATGTCGGGCGAGAAGATATAACCGTCGTGCATTTCGAAATGCGACTGTTTCTGCGACTTGTTCAGGCGGTTTGCCACAGGAGTAAACAAGTTCAGCGGGTCGCGCCCTATGTTCTGCGAAAGCAATCCGCCTGAAGGGAACATCAGCATTTCCCTGTCAGCATCCAACTGACTCTCAATGTAATCAGGTTTTGCAAGCAGAGAATCCATGCGGCCGTAATCCTCGTCTGTGAGGAAGTACGGGATGTTAGTATATACGAAGTCTGCAACCTCCGACAGTTTCTCAAGGTCAAACTGTGCCGTAAGATATTTCGCCACATCAAGAGTGTCCCTTTCGTTCACCTCTTCGCAGAACTTCTCAATGGCATTTACAGTAAGGTCGGCATCATCAGTATTGTCGAAAATCACTATCAACTCGCCTGCTCCAGAGATGTCCTGATAGATTGAGAGAGCCTCGCGATTGTCTGTGCCGAGTGGGAGGAAATCAGTAATGTCCTCTTTGTAGGAGAGATGCAGAATGAGGCAAGTCAGCAGCAAGGTTGTTGCCACCAACAACGCCCACAACAGACGAATGTGCGAACGGAAATAATCGTATATTCTAACTATCATCTCTTAATGCTTTTTGTCGAAAATTGAATGAAACCACTCAATGAAATCGTATTTCCATCTGCGGCATTCCTCAGAACCTTTCTTCTCTGCTTCGCCAAATCCGTGACCGCCGGTTTTGAACTGAAGGTACTTGTGAGGCACACCTTTTGCCGTCAAAGCAGAATCCAGAAGTTCGGAATTCTGGTATTTCACTATCGGGTCATCAACACAATTCACAAGGAATACGGGTGGACAATCCTCAGGCACATGCTTTTCCAACGAAAGGGAGTCGCGCCAAACTTTTTTGTGCTTTCTGTATTCCCCTAACAACCCACGACGTGAGCGCTTGTGGGCATAAGGACCTGTGAAGGTCACAACAGGATAGACAGGTACGACGAAATCTGGTCGAACTCGTGGAGAGTGGTATTTTTCGGCCACTGACATGACCAGATGTCCACCAGCCGAGAATCCCATCGCCCCTACTTTCGTAGTGTCAATGCGGTATTCCGCAGAGTGGTCCTTTACATAGGCAATGGCTTGCTGAAGGTCGTTCTGAGGGTCGGGATATTGATTTCCGCGAACAATCAACCTACTGCGAAACATAAACGCAGGAACCATTGCTGTGCGATATTCAAGTACGAATGCCGAGATACCGTTTTTCTGCAACCATTCGGCCACATTTACACCCTCGTATTCATAGTCGTGCCAGAAGTAACTGCCTCCAGGACAGACTATTACGGCAGGACAATTCTCGCCTTCAGCAAGGAATGGAGTAAGGCCCACATTAACCTTTTCGCCAGTTCCCTCCCATATATTTTTCTTGGTCAAAGGTTGTGCCTTACTCACCATTGCAACAGTGAGCAAAACAGCCAAAAACCATATAATTTTTCTTCTTCTCATCTTTCGTTTTCTCATTCCAATGGAATGATGACTTCATTTCAGCGTAATGACCTTCTCATTTCAGTGGAATGACCACCTCATTTCAGTGGAATGACTTTTACGCCCTTTTTCAATCACAATTTCGCAAGGATTTCGCCACTTCCAAGTATTGCCTCAGAGGTGCGGATTGAGGTGAGCGGAACACCACAGAATCCGTGCAAACTGACATATTGCCCTGTGAGGTAGAGGTTTTGAATCTTTGTCCTAACCGACAACTGAGTGGCGAGGATGTTGCGATAATCCTTCTCAAATCCGCCCATTCCGCCGTTCTTTGAACCATAGAAATCGCGGATGGTGAGAGGTGAGGCGGTATTGATTTCCTCAATTATCGAGCGGAAATCCGGATAGATTTCTTCCATCCGGTCGAGTATTTTCTCCGTGCATTCATCTTTCCAGCGCTTGTATTCCTCTGGGCGATGGCCAAACTTGCTGTCCTCCCATTGCTCAACAAAACTCCATGTCATTGGGGCAGTGATAATCATCTTGCGGGCAAATTCACCTTGTTCCTCTTCGGGAGGTGTCATATAGAGGAATCCCAATGGCCACTGGTCGTTCATCTCGTTCAAGTGCCAAGGGCATTTGTAGTCGTGGAAGTAGAATCCCGTTGAGTCTTGATAAGGGAAACCGCCCTCTCTGAACTTTATATTTACAGTGAATGCAGAGGCTGTATTTTCAAGTTCTGTCATTCTGCGGCGGAAAGGTTTTGGCAGTTCCTTCTCGTCGCTGAGCATACCAATCAGCAACTCCGGATGAATATCCGAGATGTAATAGTCGGCCTTGAGAACCTCTCCCTTACGCGCGCGTACATATATGATATTGTGGTCCTCGCTCTCTATATGCTCCACAGCATTGCCCTTCAGTATTTTTCCGCCATTGGCAAGAATCACACTCGCCAACTTCTCAGCCAAACGACTACTTCCGCCCACAAACTGAGCCGGACCGCTCAAGTACATCACAGAAATCACTGCATGCACAAAGGCCACTGTGGAGTCAGCCTTGCCTGCATAAAGCATATTGATGTTTGCTGCCAAAGCCCTGAGGCGCTCGTCCTTCAGGTACTTTGCAATGAAGGCATCAGCCGGCATATAGAACTCCTCACTATGAGCGAAAGCACTCTCGTCAGTAGGGCAGAGATGATAAAGCGGCAGTTCGTCCGTCAGTCGGTACATTGCCTCAACATATCGCTCAATGTTTTCGCGTTCCTCAGGGAAATATTTTGTTAGTGAGTTAGTTAGTCCCTCACGACCAGCGGCAATCTCGTATGTCTGCTTGTCCTCTGCAACGAATATCCTGTCAGCACATTCGGGATTGACATTCTTGAAGAGCGAGGGGTCATAAACACCAAGATATTCCATCAACCGGCGTATATTGCATCCCTCCTGAACACCACCCACAACATGCATTCCTGTGTCAAAGACCTCACCAAAACGCTTGAATGTCTGCAATCCTCCACCAATCGTGGCGTTTTTCTCCACGACAGTGACAGCAATCCCGTTTTTCGCGAGAATTGCACCAGTGAACAAACCACCAAGTCCGCCACCAATGATTATTGCTGTTTTCTGTTGAGAATTCATGTTATGCGTTTTGATCTAACCGGTTGCTGAGGTCGGAATATTCCTTTTTGTAGTATTTGCGAAACCACGAAGCAATATCCTTTGTTGTACCAATCTGACTGTATTCCTCATAAGGAATGCGCTTGTTTATCTTCAGGCAAATCTGTCCTTTGCGCAAGTATTTTGCCTTTTTAGGCAATACAAGTCCCGGACCATATTCTACAAAAGGCAGAATGTCGAGTTTCAGTTCTTCGGCAAGCATGAAAGCCCCTTTGTGGAAGCGCCCAATCCTGCAGTCTTTTGAGCGTGTACCCTCAGGATAGATGGCAATGCTGTAGCCCTCGTCAGTGAGTTTTTTCAGTTGAGGCACGAGATTTTCGTAGCCCATTGAGACAGGGAAATACTCGGCATTGCGAATCACCCAACCAAAGAAAGGACTGTTCCAAGCCCAGTCTTTTGTGAGCACAATCATCTTCTTTGTCTGCGAAAGCATCAGCATAAGGTCGAGATGCGACTGATGATTGCAGATGACTACAGAAGGCCGACTGAAATCCTCGCCTTCTTTGTTCTCAACTGTATATTTCACCCCAGGAATGGTGTGAGTGCACATAATGAATCTCGTCACTTTGTAGAGCAGATTCCTCACCTTTGCCGACTTTGTCTTCTGGTCGGTTTTTTGCATACAGATAAGTGCCGTACCAGGAATCAACACAAGGAAACAACTCGCAAGATATACGAGCAGAGAATGAATTGTGCGTAGGGCAATCATCAGGAAACGCCATATTTTCAGTGGCAATCCATAGACAAGAGCAAGTACGCAGAGGATTGTGTTGAGTATTGAGATGCGTGTGAAATCTGGTCCTGGGCGGAAATGCGACACTCGTTCTTCCTTTGGCGGATAATAGACATTCACTGGAGTTGACACCAGTTTCACTCCATGCCAGCGAGCGAACACAAGGAGTTCGAGTTCTGCCTCATAGCGGGAAGTGAGGAAATCCAATCCGCGAAGTTTCTTCAAAGGATAGAGGCGATAGCCCGTTTGGGTGTCCTGAAGATATTGGCCCGTCTGTACGCAAAACCAGAAATTGCTGAATCCGTTGGCAAACTTACTGCCCGCTGAGCGCTCTACATTCTCCAAACCCTTGCGTTGACCAATGATTAATGCCCCCGGATGCTTTATATTTGCCTCAAGCATGATGTGAATGTCTTCAGGGAAATGCTGTCCGTCAGCATCAATAGTAATGGCATAGGCAAATCCAAGGGCAAGCGCCTTCTTGAATCCTTGTTTCAGAGCCTCACCCTTTCCTGCGTTTTTAGGATATGCGACAACAGTGATGCCTTCTATTTGCTCCACTTTTTCGCGTGTGCCGTCAGTGCAACCGTCACAAACGACAATAACATCAAGGCATTGCTTTTGTGCTCGAGTGACAACATCAACTATGCTCCCTACATTGTTGTATGTAGGAATGATGACACAGATTCCACGCTCGTGGAGTGTGGTCTTCTGTGTTTTAAGGTCGATGTTCTCTATTTCTGTCTGCATGTAATTGACATCTTTGCGTAAATCGCCTCTCCTGAAGTCACCACAACCTGGCATTTCGTTGTCGCCTCCTCGGTTGTAATCTTCTTCAGCGAGTATGTGAAGGTCTTGCCATTCTCAGGTACAATAACCGACAAGAACTTGGCATTCTTCACACCAATGAGTTCTGTCTCATAGTCGAGATACTGGTCGAGGAGTTCCTTTGCTGTCTGCACAATACACACGCCCGGTGTGATAGGCTGACCAGGGAAATGAGCACGATAAATCTCGCTGTCGGCATTGAAGCAGATAACGAATTCGGCACTACCTTCAGCAAGGTTGCTGCTTTCAATCTTAAAGAAGTTATTCAGTAGTCTCATCTTCTTCCTCGAGTGGTGTGAAAGTATATGTTATGTTGAATTTCTCGTCTTTGTATGTTGTCTCGTCATTGGCCAGAAGATGCATCATCTGTCGTAAGTCGCGCTTCAACACCTTTTTTATATACCACTTGTTCATCTTACTGATGACACTGAGAATCTTCACTTTGTCCTTCTTTGGGTTATATGAGAAAGCCAAAGCCGAGACGCCAAATTCATTGAACACTGATCCGTTGATCACTCCGTCCTGCATTGCCATGATTCCAACGCCACTGATATAGGCTTTCTTAAAGTCAATCTGTACGGAATAACGGGCTTTCTCTCCTTCGTTTTTAGGGAAGGAGTAAGACTTTGCCTGTATTCCAATTGAGCAGAAAAGCAGTAGGAGGGCAATACTAATTGACTGCAAATGTCTTCGCATCTATCTTCGTGTTCTTTTTGATGTTCTCAAGGGTGATGACAGTTGAGTCGCCATTCTTCTCGTACATATCGACTCTTGACACTACGCCCTGCTTTATGTTGAAGTGAAGCACAATCTTTGTGAACATCTGCTTCATCTCCTTTTTCTGCGGTACCAGTGTTGCCACATATTCTGTGCTGCCTTCAGTGATTGTTGTCTTGAACGATTTTGTGTCAGTGAGGCACTTTCCCACAACACTGTTCATCATTATTGCGGCAATCTCCTTGAACATCTTGTTCTTGCTTACATCAATGACATCATTGCGTTTGTTCTTCTGCAACGAAACCTTTGTGCCATTCAAGATGAATGTGTAGGTATAAGGCGAGGTGTACTCCCAGCGCAGTTTGTCTGTCTGCTGATAAGCCATCTTTCCTTTCGACACCATTTTGTCGTTCAGAAGTTTCACGGTTTTTGTCTGCACAAAGTCGCATTGCATTGACTTCATGCTCTGGGTGGCACTGCTGATTTTCTGTATCAACTGTGCCTGTGTTGCCTTCTGTGCCAACATTGTCATTGGCAAGAGACATGTTATCAATAAGAAAAATAACTTTTTCATAACGGTTTCTCTTTAATTTCTCCCCTCGCCTTTAGGAGAGGGGAAGGGGGGTGAGGCTTTCCTACTTTGCTATCAAATAACATCCTGCCATTATCAATAGTACTCCCGCCCATTTGATGATACTCACATCCTCGTGGAAGAACACTATTGCGGCAATCATTCCAAACACATAACTCAGCGAAACCATCGGATAAGCCTGCGAGAATGGGAAGTGCTTAATGATGTAAAACCACAGCACCGTACTTGCTCCGTAGCATAATCCGCAGAGTGCAAACTGCCAGTTGGCGAAGATTGAACCGCCCCAGAAATGCCATGTCCAACTGAATGAGTCCATTCGCTGGAGGGCAAACTTCAGGAAGACTTGTCCTCCCGCAAGCAGCAGACTTTGGATAATCGCTAACAGTATGAGTGGAATTGCCATAATCTTATTGTTTCTTTAGGACAATGCTCTTTGAATAAATCATTGGAGGCACTGGTTTGCCAGCCCTTTCGCAGAACTCCTGGAAGAGAGGCGTTGACTCGTCGTGATAGCCCACAAGTACTGTTTCTGCCTTTCCTGTGCGAATCAATCGCTCAGCATCACGCATCGCCCATTCCATCGACTTCTCACCTTGCGAATAAGTGATGTTATAGCCGTGGCACTTAGTGCGGATTGCTATTGCCGAACTCAAAGTGTTGTGAGTGCTCTGCATGAAGAGGGTAGGTTTGAGCAGTTCCTCTCCGTTTGCGTCAATATCCTCAAGGAATTTCTCTGTTGTCTCGAGCATTCCGTTTGCTGTTGCAGCAATGATGGCGTCAGGACAATCAACTCCCGCCTCTTTCAATGCACGAAGAGATGTGAGCGTTGAGGCCTTCATCAGTTTGCCCATGCGTCGTGCCTCCATAGGAGAGATGAACTCGCGGAAATCTTTAAGTTGTTCCATATCGTCAATGACAGCACATGACACCTCTTTGATATCAGCCGCAGCATTGTCTGACACTTTCTCCTCAACAGGCGATTTGCTTATAATCACTGAAGAGTCGTTACCGCCAAAACCGAATGAGTTGCAGACTACATTCTCGAGTTCTATATTCTCAACACCCATTGTTGGCTCAATGCACGCCTCGTCGGCTGTCTTCCAACCGCAGTTGCCCGGCACAAAACTGTTGCGCATGGCAAGAATACTTATCACTGTCTCTATTGAACCAGAAGCGGAGGTGGTATGGCCAGTCAGTCCCTTTGTACTTGACACGAGTGGCAGTTTGTCGCCAAAGACACGACGAATGGCCGCACTCTCGCTTGGGTCATTGTTCGGAGTACCCGTACCGTGAGCATTGACATATTGTATGTCCTCAGGCTTCAATCCCGCCATCAGCAGTGCGTCCGTCATTGCAAGGTAAGCACCTTCGCCATCTTCCGACGATGCTGTCTGGTGGAAGGCGTCACAACGATTGCCGTAGCCTATGATGTAAGGGGTGAGGGTTGTTGGATTAGAGGTGATGGTTTTCTCAAGTACAACGAATGCGGCACCTTCACCGAGGTTCAGTCCTGCTCGTGTCTTATCAAAAGGACGGCATTGCTCGTTGTCGAGAATCATCAGTGTGTTGAAACCGTTCAGATGGAACTTGCTCAATCCTTCCGCACCACCTGCAATAACGATATCTGCCTCACCGGTTTTCAGCATCTCCGAACCAAGGATAATGGAGTTGACGGCCGATGAACAGGCAGTAGAGATGGTGACAACCTCTGCGTCCTTCAGTCCTGCCAAGTTGGCAATGTCGCGAGTGCTTGAACCGCAGTCGTGCTTGTCAAGGAGGGCAAGAGTCTTGTCGTCAGTCTTCATCTGCTGGAAGTATTGTTCAGTGATGTCCATACCTCCTACTGTTGTACCCGAAATGACCACGACGCGCTTGCCCGCTACATCAACCTTCGAATCTTCGAGAGCCTGACGCAGTGATATAGCACCCATGAGGGTAGTGCGACTTACGATAGTGCCTGCCTCAATGCCAAGCATCTGTTTCATCTCCTCGTCAGAGAGTTTCACCTCACCAACGGGCAGTTCCTTATGCTTTGACTGCAGATATTGCATTGGTCCAACGCCCGACTGTCCCTTGCGGAGAGAGTCGAGAACCGAAGGTGCATCATTGCCGATGGCACAGATGATACCAATTCCAGTGACAGCGATGTTCATTATTTTGTTCTGTTCTGTTCGATGTATTCAGCGATTGTCTGCACGCTCTTGAAGATTCCTTTGCTTTCAGCAGGACTCTTCAGTTTGATGCCATAGTTCTTCTCAAGAAGGACGATGAGTTCGAGGGCGTCGATAGAGTCAAGACCTAAACCGTCTTCACCAAAGAGTGGTGCTTCTGTCTCAATGTCAGCAGCCTCCATATCCTCGAGGTTGAGTGCTTCAATGATCTGATTCTTGAGTTCTGAAATAAGTTCTTCCATTTCTTTTCTTTCTTTATAGCCTCGTTCTGCCACTGTGGGCAAGAGACTGGGTTAGTATTTTTATTTCGTGTAAATTGAAAGTTCTGCTTCAAAATTGTTCTCGTCCGGACAGTCGACCCAACCGCCAATAATTGCCGTAGTGTCTTTGTCAATGAACGAGATGCGAATGATGTTGTTCATCATATCCTCGTTCTTTTCCGGGAGAATATAAAACGATGTCTCGCCAGTGAAATGATTCCTTATCGCAATCTCGCCAGTGGTGAGGTTTGGTAGGGTGTAGAGGAATGCCGAAGGACTTGGATAATAGTTCGCTTCATTGTTGATTGTCTCCACGAACTGCTTATCAGCCACTATTGACGACGAACGGTTGAAGAGGATGACAGAGAGTCCCTCTGCACCTGAAGATACAGCGTCTTCTGCATTTGAAGCAGCCTTAATCAGCAGTTCCGATGCTACGAAGGTGAGGCGTGTGAGAACATCCATCTTATAGAACTTCTGGTAATCGCCGATATGGTTTTTGTAGAGTTCCTTCAGTAGTTGCTTTCCCTCCGCCTGAGTGGCAATCTTCTGCCCGTCAACAACCACTTCGTTAGGCGTAATCTTCACCGTATGTGACACCTTTGGTTGATGTATTAGAAGTTCCTCTCCTTTGGAGAGGTTAGGTGAGGCTTTATACATTGCCGCACAATTGCAACCTCCGAATCCCGAGAGTGTCTTGATGAACGCCTTCTTGTCGGTAGTTTGCTGCTGGGCAGAGATGTTAATCTTACCGCTCACACCAATCTCCTCAAAACCACGGGCACTGAGGATTATTCCCTCATCTGTTGCCTTCATTGTTAGGATAGTCTCGATTACACCAGCAGCACCCATCGTATGACCGTAGTAGCCTTTGAGCGAAGTCAGTGGCACATCCGAGAATCCTGCCCGTTGAATGGCCTTTGACTCCATCTGGTCGTTATACATTGTAGCTGTGCCGTGAACACCGAGTGTTGCCAGTTCGGCTGTGGCATGTTCGCCTAACGCTGATTTCAATGCCTGATAATAGCCCTCGCCCTGAGGATGAGGAGCACTGAGATGATAGGCGTCATTGCGTATTGCACCTGATTCTAAGTGCCAGCCTTCTGATTCGGATTTCCCAAAGATAATACTGCCAGCACCATCGCCGAGGTTTAGTCCTAATCGCTCAATGTCGAATGGTCGGCAAATCTCGTCAGTGACAGCCTTGAAAGCTTGAAAGCCAGATACGATAAACTTCCCCTGCACTTCTCCTCCGGCCACAATGACATTGTCGTAGAGTCCGGCATCAATGAGTCGCTGAGCGAGAATCTGCGCTGCCACACCCGAGATGCAGGCATTGCATACAACAATCGGTTCTGTGCTGATGCCGAGTGCCTGGGCAATCTTCCTTGCAGCAACACCCGGATATTCGCTTTCCTCGTCGTAGGATTCCTGACGCAGCGTCTCCACATTGCCCTTGGTGGTACTGACAATCAGCGCCACCCGCTTGGAGGCAACATCGAAATTGGTATGTGAGAGAGCCTCGCGAACAGAACGGATAATGACCGATTCAAATGCTGTGAATCCCTCAATCATCAGTTCCTTCATCTGCTCCTCGGTGAAGAGTGAAGCGGCAAAGGCCTCTGGTAAGTTCCATCTACCCTCATAACGCGTCAAAGCGGAACAACCAGACTTCACTGCCTGATAGTTCTGCTCTGTTGTCATGCCGAGTGGCGATGTTATGTTTGTTGAGAGGATTCTTACCATTGCGTTGTTTGTATTATTTCACCTCCACGCCCCATTTCTTTCTCCACTGCTCGAAGAAAGCAGGACTGTAGAGCATCAGGTCGTAGTTCATATCCATGAACACCTGAACGCTGCGTGCTGTAGCGAAGATGTCGCCGTTGTCAGGGTCGACAATCTCATAGTCGAAGATGATCTTTGCAGAGATGGAAGGAACATACTTTATACGGATGATTGGTTTCATGCCGTAGATGAGCGGGCGCTTATACTGGATGTTGAGTTCCACGATAGGAGCATATACATTATTGTCGAGGTAGCCCATGTAGCTCAGTCCGTATTTCTTGCCGAACTCCTCGCGGGCATCCTCGAAATAGAGTGGATACGAACCGTGCCACACTACCTTCATCACATCCACCTCAGAGAATCTAACCTCTATCTGCTTTTCTGCTATCAGTTCCATCTTTTTTCTGTTCTGTCACTGTTTTTAACGATTCCTGTCACTGTTTTAAACGATTTATCGTTTAATACCTAACCTTCCTTCTCGGCAATCTTCATTTCGGTTTTGGCAATGAGCCTCTCTCCGCATTTCACTGTTGCGTCAGCCAAGAGCATACCAAACACCTCCTCGCGGATGACAACCTCGGTTGTAATAGTCTCACCTACCTTTGGCAAGTCAACAACCTCCATGTCGCGCAAAGCCCCGATGAATCCCAACTGAATACCTTTCAGGAGGATATACTTGTTGATGTAGCCAAGGCGCGCCGCACAGGTCTGGGCCATGTTCTCAATGATGCCTGCAGCCGAGAATCGACCGTCGTTCACGAAGATGTTTGTCTCAGGGATGACGAGTTCTGTCTTGATGCGTGTCCGTTCGAAATGGGTAAGCGTGCCTACCATCACGAAAGGTTCCTGCTGAGGAAGGAGGGTGTGGATGTCTATCGTACGGAGAAACTCCTCCGAAGGATGTTCGTAGTCAATCATTACTGCCAAAACTCAAAATAGTTATACCACTGTGTAGGGAACAACTTCACGGTCTGTTCGAGCGTTGACACATACGCCTTCGAGAGTTGCTCAATCTGTTCCTTGCGCTTTGCTGTCTTGTCGTAGTCCAGCGGAGTGACGATAATCTTGTACTTCGTGAGCGAAGTCTTCATCACATTCACCGCTATGACATCCAATCCGCGCATTGTGGCAACAGAGAACGGACCCTGTGGGAAACGTGCAATGCCACCGAGGAACTCGCGTTCGACAAACTTTGGCGAACCGTTGATTCTGTCGGCAGGCATGCTGACAATCTCGCCATTCTGCAAGGCGTTGTCGATGGTGAACAGGTGGCTCATGTCGGTTGAGAGAGGAATCATACGAATCTTTGTGTCACCGAACATCTTGTTGCGGTTGTCCATCACCGAGGCCTTCTCGCCGGCAAAGACCAGTGCGTTGAAAGCCTTCTTCTCTGCCACGAGGGTGTATCCCGCAATCTCGTAGTTGCCCACATGCGAACTGAGTTGGATATATCCCTCCTCGCGTTCGTTGAGGCGGTTGATATGTTCCATGCCTTCCGTCTTAACATCAAAACGCTTACCGGCGTACATGGCGAACTTATCCACCACAACCTGTCCAAACAGACAATGGTTAGTGTAGGTTTTCCACGCGGCTTTCAGTCTTCCGTAGCCTATTCTCTTGCGGAAATAGCGATAGGCGATGCCGCGACTTGGATTGACAATGAGGACAACAGGAATGACAAACACTGCCACAAAACCGTATAACAGTCTTATGTCAATGACCTGAAGTATCCGGATGAGCCATTTGTGCATCCATCCGTTACCATAGGTAGTGCCAACCCACTTCTGCTCAGCCATAACCCTTAACCGTTAACCTTTGATTCGATATAATCGCAGAACTTACTGTATGTGTCGATGCCGGCCATTTCGTTGGCCTGAATCTTGAAACCGAAGTACTTCTCCACGATGACAACGATATCCACATAGTCGAGGCTGTCAATGCCCATGTCCTGCTTCAGTTTCGCATCGTCGAAGATGTTTTCTTCGTCAATTTCCAAGTCTTCAATGAGTAAGGTTCTTACTTTTTCTTCAATTTCTGTACGAGTCATAAATCTATTTAATGTTATTGTTAGTTTCTACGCTTTTCTAATCACGAGTGCTGAGTTTGTACCTCCAAATCCAAAGGAGTTCGAGAGCACTGTGTTCACTTCTGTCTCAATGGTTTCTGTGGCGAGGTTCAGAGGTTCTGAGTACTCGTCGCGGTTTTCGAGGTTGATATTCGGTGCAACAAAGTTACCGTGCATCATAAGCAGTGAATACACTACCTCACTTGCACCTGCCATCCAGCACTCATGACCAGTCATACCCTTTGTTGAAGAGATGAGCGCCTTCTTGCCACGGAACAGGCGGTCGAGGGCCATTGCCTCGTTCATGTCGCCCTGATGTGTACTTGTGGCGTGGGCATTGATATAATCAATGTCGTCGGCTGTAATACCGGCATCTGCCAAGGCGCGCTTGATGGCAATCTCGCAACCAACATCGCTTGGCTGACTGATACCTCCGCCGTTGCTCGAGAAACCATAGCCCACCACCTCGGCGAGTATCGTTGCACCACGAGCTACAGCATGGTCGTAGTCTTCAAGTACGAGGGCAGCAGCACCGCCACTTGGAACGAGTCCGTCTCTGTCGCGGTCGAATGGGCGAGAGGCCTTTGTTGGTTCGTCCATACGCTTTGAGAATGTGCCGAGGGCATCGAACGAAGCCATACTGTAATAGTTTGTCTCCTGAGCACCGCCCACAAGAACCAAGTCCTGCAGACCTTGCTTTATCATCATATATCCCAGTCCAATGGAGTGGCTACCGCTGGCACATGCTGCACTGACGGTGAAGTTGACGCCACGGAGATGGAAGATGGTGGAGAGGTTCATGTTCACTGTCGAGTTCATCGACTGGAAGATGTAGCCGCTACCCATCAACTGGGTGTCGTGCTTCTCCATCAGAATCTGATGTCCCTCGATGACCGGTTTTGCACTGGAGTCATTGCCGAAGATTACTCCACATTCGTTGGCGTCGAGATAGTCCTGAGAGATCCCCGCCATGTCGAAAGCCTGCTTGCTTGCCATGAAGGCATAGGCTGCCTCCTCCGACAAACCGGTACGCAGACGGCGGTCTATCAGTCCTTTCAGTTTTGGCTGCTCCACAACGCCTGTCAATGCCGACTGATAACCGTAATCCAATCGGATTGGTTCAATCTGAATGCCCGACTTTCCCTGTCTGAGTGCTTCTTCTACTGTCTTAATGTCTGTTCCCAGGCACGACCAGATGCCGATGCCTGTTATTACTACTCTTTTCATCAATAAGTTTTTATGTATATAAACCGCCGTTTATCGAAATCACTTCGCCAGTGATGTATGATGCGGCATCTGAGAGGAGGAACCAAACCAGTTCGGCTACTTCCTCCGGACGACCGAAACGCTTCATAGGAACCTGCTGTTCGAGTGTCTCTTTGTCGAGGTCCTTTGTCATGTCGGTCTCAATGAATCCCGGTGCTATAGCGTTCACTGTCACATCGCGTGCTGCCACTTCGAGTGCCAACGATTTTGTGGCACCAATCAGTCCTGCCTTTGCAGCACTGTAGTTTGCCTGTCCTGGCAATCCTTTCAGTCCTGAGAGCGATGCCACATTGACGATTCGTCCACCATGACGGCGGCGCATCATCGTACCGAGCAGATGGCGTGTGATGTAGAAGAAACTGTTGAGGTTGGTGTTTAGCACATTGTCCCAATCCTCATCGGGCATCATGAACATCATTCCGTCGCGGCGAATGCCGGCATTGTTCACCAGATAGGCGATATATCCATCCTCGTGAGCCTCCTCCCATTGTGTGAGAGCGGCCACTGCGGCATCCTTGTCGGCAACATTGAAAGGCAGCAGTTCGGCCTTTCCGCCCACAGCCTCAATCATCGCCTTTGTCTCGTTGGCAGCCTCCTCGTTCGACTGATAGTTTATAACGACCGGAAGGCCCATCTGTGCAAGTTTTACACTGATGGCCCTTCCCAATCCGCGTGATCCTCCTGTTACAAGAGCGTATCTTATCATTTTATGGATTTAGAGTTAGAAATAGCAAGCCAGTCCAATCTTCAATCCGAAGCGGCTTCTGTCGGAGAAGTTTGAAAGCGACATGTCATAGTAAATGCTTGGCTCAACAGCCACATAGTGGCTCAGGAAGAAGCAGTAGCCCACCTCAGGAGTAATCTGGAAGTCGTTGTAACTTGTGCCATAGTCCTCGTGGAGGAACTTTGCGCCAGCCTGGAGGAAGATACCGTTCTGCTCAATATAGTAGCGACCCTTTGCACCAACATAGAAGTTTCTCAGTGTGCTGTCAGTCAGTTTCACACCAGCATCACCGATGATGAGCCAGTCGCGCTCAATCATATAACCGAGGTCAGCCTCTGCACCGAAAGAGAACTTGTTTGTGGCATCATAAGAGATGTCAGCACCATTCAGACCAGCGCCGATATAGTACTTACCCTTTTCAAACTGAGCAAATGAAGAACTAACTCCCGCGAGGAGCAAAGCAAATGCCAAAATAATCTTTTTCATAATTGATTGTGTATTAATCGTTGTTGTTTTGTTTTTTATCATTGTTAAATATCACCCTACATTGCTTATAAGCAATAAGCACTGCAAAATTACGACTTTTTTTTCAAACAGAAGAATTTTATCCTAAAATTGATTACTAATTATTCCCAAAATTTGTTATTAAGCCAATTCTTCCTTTTTTTTGCCCTTTTTTACAATAAGGATTCTCTCGCTAAAATTTGGAAAATGTTGCAACATTGCAACAAAATGTAATTTGAATATTCTTTACACTGTTATTAAGGGTTCTTATTTCATTGAAATGAGCTTGTCATTCCACTTAAATGATGCGGTTATTTCACTTAAATGAACCGCTCATTTCGCTTAAGTGACTCAATGAAATTAATGAGATTACAAATGGTTGATAATCAGTCGATTCTATGAACTAAAGTGATGCTTGTTAAGTAAAAAGGGAAGAAATGCTATTTGAATATTATTTACATGTTGCAAAATTGGTTGTGGAGGATTTAGTGGTATCCTAACGAAAAAAACTATATTTTGGCAATGTTCGCGACTTCTGTGATGTTGCTGAAACGAAAAAAATGGGTGAATCTCGCAAGAAATTCACCCTTGTATTGTTGAAAATATGGTGCAGATTACTTCATTTGCTGGCCGTTGGCGGTGAAGCGCTTGCCGGCACGCTCGATGATGATACGACCGTTTTCGATGTATTTGCGTGTGGAAGACACCTGATGCTGGTCGGTTCCTACCTCTTGAATGGCAAGTTCGCCGGAGGTTTTGCCAAAGAGCATGAACTCATAGACACGAGTGGTGGTTCCGCTGTGCTCGCCATGGTCGATCTGCAGACGGATCTTCTTGGCAAGGAATGGAGTAACACCATGTTCCACCTTGTTTTCGATGTTTTCGGTCACCTTGTCGGCTTCTATCCATTGGTTGCTTTCTTCATCGAAATACTGCACACGATAGTCGCGTGTCACCCAGTCAATGCTCTCTAATCCGGCATTGAAAAGGAGATAAGAACACACCTCTACAGGTTCGCTGAACTGATATTCGAGCCATGGAGACTCGCTTTGACCTGATGTGACGCACCACTTTGTGGTGATATCGCCATCGGCAGCATTTTTGGCGGCTTCATTGTTGCCATTCTGATGCGAGGCGAGGACAGTTGTCGGTTGCAACTGACTGCCACAAGGAGTATTGTCGCCCAGTTCGGTATAGTCGATGATGGTGTTGATAGGAGTGAATTCGGCAATGTCGTCGGTGTTGTTCTTTGCAACGGTTGCCGCAAAGAGGAATAGTTTGCTGTCGCTGCCCGAAATCTTCACTTCCTCGACACCCTCTGGCAGTTCAACGCAATACTTATACATATACATGAACTGCTGAATGCGGTTTGACTTGTCGGAGTAGCGATGGGCATGCGTTGTGGTGAGGGCGATGTTCTCCTTGCAGAACTTTGCCCCGAGGTTGAACGGCGTGAGCGGTTGCCCCGCATAGCCAGTGAAATAAGGTACGTTGAGAGTGACATTTCTGGCGCCCATGGTCACTGTCGCCTCAGTGCCCTCGGCATTGCCGCTTGCCATGAGGAGATAGAGTTTGTTCTGGCCCGCAGCGCGACTGACATTGATTGTCGTTGACGACGAGCAGCGCACGGTGTTCTTCTCAGTGAGTTGGCGTGGTCCCATGTGGAAGTTTATTCCATCGACACACACCTCATCGTCGATTTGCTCAGCCGGATAGAGATAGGCATAAACGGAGCGACCGTCGGCTTTGTTGTCGTCGTAGGACATCAGGTCGAGGTTGTATTCAAGGTCGAGCGGAGTGGCATCAATGACAGCCTTGCCGGCAATATCAGGACGCTTCACCTTCACGGCAAAGGTCTTTGGCTGATATCTGCCAATGGCGAACGACAGAGTGTTGCCCTCGATAGTAATCCCTTCACCGGTGATTGCCTCCTCGATGGCATTAGCCTCGTAGGCACTCTCGATGTCGGCAGGGAAGGAGAGAGTCACCTTCTCGTGGCTGTTACCAGTCCATTCGTAGACGCGTACAATGATATCGTCGGTGTCCTCGGCTTTCTTCACAGCCTTTACAGCCACCTTGTCGGTGGAGATGTTGATGAACTCCATCTGTCGTCCCATGACACCCTCGTGCTTATCGGCAACAAACGCCACAAGAGGCTGATTGAGACGCGCCGCCTCAATCTGTGTCTTCTCGCTCCAGTTGCCTTCATGAGGGAACATGGCATAGGTGAAATGATGCGGACCGATGTCCTGTTCGGCCTGATGCTTGTAGGCACCACAGCCCGGAGTATGGATAAGGGTGAGGCGTAGCGACGAGGCCGTCGGTTTGTCCCATCCGTATTTCGAATCGTTCAGGATGGAAACACCATACTCGCCAGATGTGTCGGACATGTCGGCCCACTGATGTCCCTTCACCTCATATTCGTCGGAGTTGCGTAACTGGCGTTCGATGGTTCCGAGAGAGATGTCGTAGGTGGCAACAGGATTCTGGAAAGAGAATGGGAAATTTGCCTTCAACAGCGTCTGACGACTCTGCCAGTCCACCTCGTTGACACAATCGACACGGTCGGAGAGTGCCGACATGCGAATGTACTCCACGAAACTCGAACCGCCACCGCTGCGCTGCACACGGAAACTCTTGCGCAGAGGACCGTCCTCAACAAGGCGAATGTCGACATCCTCGTTGACATAGGCATAAGGCGAACGGCACACATTGTCGTAACTAATCTCCCATGCCGGCCACGACTGCTCGAAATCCTCGATTAGTTGCATGCGGCTCGAGCCCACGAGGGTGGTACCGCGAGTGAGGTCGTAGAGGTTATGGTCGCCCGACTTGTTGATGGTGACACGATAGTGACCGTTGTTGATGGTGTGCTTGTCGTTGTCCACAGCGAGCGAAGAAGTGAGGGTGGTAGGTTGTCCAGGACGAACATCATAGACGGCATAACCGAGCGAAGGCACTGTGGCAGCGAAGATGAACGAAAGTTGATGAGTAGCCTCGTTGTAGGCTGTCATCTGTGCCAACACCTCCTGTCCGTTGCCATCGAACACCTGAACGCCCTCAGGACGCGAAGCCACCACCATAGAACCCTCTACGATGTCGGTGCGAAGATGGGAGAGAGGATTATATACAACTATCGGCGTACCCTCAACATTTGTGTCGAGATACTGCGATGCCACACCCACAGCATCGGTCAGGGCCTTTCCGAAGATTTTGTTGGCGAGATAGTATTCGTTGTGCGAGTATTCGTAAGCCTTCGAGATGGAAGTGCCCGTGATGCCATCGTGATGTTGCTGCCAGAGCATGTGAATCCATCCGTCGCGAATGGCATCAGGATAGGAAGCCCCGAGCCAATAGGCCAGTGAAGAAGCCTTCTCGGCACCGTCGGCAAGGAGTTCGTCCCTGCGGTTCCATTGCTTCAGTTCGGCACGGGAGGTATAGGAACCCACACCGTGAGCACGCATGGGCAGTTCATCGTTCCACACTTTCAACCTGCTCTGGTCCTGCTTGGCCAGATAGTCGAAACACTCGTCGGGAGTGGCCATTTTTACGCTGATGGCGCCATCGGTCTTCTGTGCCGAATAGTTGAGCCAATAAGGCGTGTTCTCGGATGATGAGGAAGCGTTGTCGGAAAGTCCACCGCCATGGTCGCTACGCGGACCGACATAGCGGAAGGTAGCAGGAATGCCATAATCGCGATAGTTGTCGTTGATTTTGCTGAGCGTGCCCTCATCGTTGGTCATGTCCTTGTTGAAATCCTCGTGAGCATCGTAGGCACCGGGTTTGTAGATGGCATATATCTGCGAACCGTCAACACCCTGCCAGATGCCGAAAGGAGGCAGTTGATCGTAGGAAGCCGAACCCCAACTCAGTTTCTGGGTATGGAATCCCTTGATGCCCGCATGCTTTGCCAAGGAAGGGAGGGCGTAGGAGAAACCGAAGCAGTCGGGAAGCATGATGTCGTAGCCACCCCTCACGCCAAATTCTTTTTTATAGAGCCGGTTGCCATAAAGCATGGAGTGGAGGATAGACTCAGCCGACGACACCATCACATCGTTGGCATCGATAGACATACCCGACACATGCCACTGCCCCGAGGCGATGTATTGCTTCATCTTTTCGTATTCCGCAGGATAGTACTCCTTCATCCACATATACTTTATTCCCGCCTCGAAGTTAAGGTGGAATGCAGGATATTTGTCCATCAGGGCCATGTTCTGGTTGAGAGTATTCTTGAGATACTCCCCAATGGTGGTTTCCACCGTCCAGTTCCACTGAGTGTCCAGATGGGTGTTGGAAATGAAGAAAAGCGTCTTCTCGTTTTGTGCAGAACCACTTAATGCGAGGAAGGCAATGCCAAGAAGCAGTAGTCTGGTTTTCATTTTGTTGTGTTGTGTTTAGTTTTGACTCAATTATATCTTCATCAGGAAGCCACCGCCAGGGGCAAGATGAACGGTCATTGTTGATTGTGTGGTGACAGTCTCGCGCTTGTAGTCCTCGCCCTTGCGGTCGGCATTGATACCATCGCGGAAGAGAACGGCCTGCTTGCCAGCGGCGATGCCCTCAGGAAGAGTGAAGGTGATGTCGCGAGCGTCCCAGTTTGTTGTGCCGCCAACATACCATGTGTTGCCCTTGCGACGAGCAGTGACGACGTATTTGCCGATCTCGCCACAGAGTACATGAGTCTCGTCCCAAACGGTAGGAATAGCAGCGATGGCTTCAGTGCACTCAGGGTTGGCGAGGTAGTTGGTTGGAGAGTCGCAGAGCATGTTAAGAGGGCTCTCAAGGGTGATATACAATGCCAACTGATGGCAGCGGGTACCCTGGCTCATTGGTTCGGAGTTGACAGCGCGATAGTTGCCACGAGCAGCATTGATCATTGCACCTTGAGTGTAGTCCATTGGACCAGCCGCCTGACGGATGAACGGCAACTGACAGTCGTATTCCATTTGGTCGACATCAGCACTTGCCCATTTCATATTCTCCAATCCGGCCACACCCTCGAAATTGATTACATTAGGATAGGTGCGAACGAGTCCCGAAGGTTTGAAGGCACCGTGGAAGTCGGCAAGCATATGATACTTTGCGCAAGTCTGAGCAGCACGATAATAGAACTCTGTCATCTGCTGGTCGTCGCGGTCCATGAAGTCAATCTTGAATCCCTTCACGCCCATCTCGGCGAAATGCTTAACGACATTCTCCATGTCGCGGTTGAAGGCATAGTAGCCAGCCCAGAGTATGATGCCCACATTACGCTGCTTACCATAGTCGATGATTTCCTGAAGATTGATTTCAGGAATAATCTGGAGGAGGTCAGCCTTCTTGTTGACAGCCCATCCCTCGTCGAGGATTACATATTCAATGTGGTTCTTTGAAGCGAAGTCGATGTAGTACTTGTAAGTCTCGGTGTTCACACCAGCACGGAAGTCAACATCTTTGATGTTCCAGTCGTTCCACCAATCCCAAGCCACCTTACCCGGACGAATCCACGAGATGTCGGTGACGCGTGAAGGAGTGGCGAGAAGATAAGAGAGGTTGTTCGCAGCAAGTTCCTTGTCGTTACGACTGAGCATTGCCACGCGCCAAGGGAACGAGCGAGGACCTTCGGCCTTTGCTATGTAGTCCTCAACCTCCTGCACTTCACCCTGAAGCATGTTGTGTCCGCCCTGACGCACTGTCTTTGGATAAGGAGCATTGACGCCGCAGAGTTGGTTGCCCTCACGAGCAGCAAGGTAGAGACCGGGATAAGATTCAAGGTTCACCTCAGTGATACACATACGCTTTCCCTCGCCCACATTCACGATGAGAGGCAGGAACGAAAGGCGTTGCTGGTCCATCTGCGAGATAGGCTGAGTGGTGTATGTATTCTCGAAGGAATTATAGTATTGCTGTTGGTAAGTTTTACCCTTTTTGTAGTCGCGGATGTAAGGATTTATGACAGTTTGGTCGGTTGGAAAGTTGTAGGCAACAGTCTCGTTTTTCACTTCGTACTTACCCTTTGTGGTACTGACGAATCGATAAGCCACACCGTCGTTGTAGGCACGCACCTCGAGGTTGTAGCCACGGAACTGGAGAGTCAGTTCGGTGAACACATCCGGCATTGTAGCCTGACGGGTGAAAGGGCTGTCGATGGTGGTGTTGACCTTGCGAACGGAAGTTTTCTTCACTTTGCAGTTCTCTCCCCAAACGGTGCCATTGGCGAGCGTCATCGCCATAGGCGAAGGAGCAAGCACCGTTTTACCGTCCATTGTGATGGAGTAGGTGAGGGAAAGGCCGTAATTCACGGCAACACTGATTTTACCATCAGGAGAGGTGATGGTGGTTGTCTTGTCGGCTGCCATGACGCTGAGCGAGAGGAGCGCAAGAACAAGGAGGGAAAGTAGTTTTTTCATATTGATTTTTTTAGGCCCTCGGTTGAAACCTCGGGAACGGTGACTAATAAACGCGGGATAAAATCCCGCTTGACAGGACGGCGAACACACGACGAACGGGGTGGCTATTGATTTTGATTGCCGGTGACGGCGAGGTAACGCTCGTAGGCAGCAGACCACTGGGCGGTGTCCTGAGGTTCGAAGATGCGAGGTTCAACAGAACGGCCAATGATGCTTCGCATAGCCCATATATCAGAGACATCGCCGGCAGCCTTAGCCTGAAGCATTATGTTGCCGATGGCAGTACACTCCTGAGGACCCGCCTTGACACGAACGCCACAAGCATTGGCGGTGAACTGGTCGAGATAGACATTCATCGAACCACCACCGATGATATGGAGGGTGTGGATGTCGAAGTCGGCAAACTCGCACAGCCAAGAGAACACCTGACGATATCGCATAGCCAGGGAGTCGAAGATGCAACGACAAATCTCAGCCGGCGTTTCAGGGATAGGTTGATTGGTGTTGCGGCAGTAGTCCTTTATTGCGGTGAGCATTGATTTAGGATTGGCAAATACCGCATCATCAGGATTGATGAACGAGCGGAATGCCTCTGCCTCCATTGCCGAAGCCTGCAACTGCTGATGTCCCATCTGCCGAACCTCCTCAGGCCACTCTTTGCGACAACGCTCGTAGAGCCACATGCCACAGATGTTCTTGAGAAAACGCGTAGTGCCCTCAATGCCACCCTCGTTGGTGAAGTTACGCTCGAAACTCTTAGCGTTGATGATAGCCTTTGGCGATTCGATGCCCATGAGACTCCAAGTGCCACTCGACAGATAAGCGAAATGCTCGTCCTCAGCAGGAATGGCAGCAACAGCACTCGCTGTGTCGTGACCAGCAACAGCCACCACAGGAACAGGACCAAGACCAGTCATATGCTGCACCTCCTCGGTGAGAGTGCCGATGACAGTACCCGAAGGAACCATCTCGCCAAACTGACCACGACAGAGAGAAAGACTCTGTAGGAGTTCTTCATCGAGGTTGGCAGTCTGAGGATTAAGGAGTTGGGAAGTAGAGGCAATGGTATATTCGCACACTGCACGTCCAGTGAGCATATAACTGAGGGCATCAGGAGTGAAGAGAATCTTGTCGGCAGCATTCAAGACGCTATTTTCGGCCTTACGCATAGCGAAGAACTGGAACAAGGAATTGAAATACATAAACTGTATGCCCGTCTTGCCATACACCTTCTCAGCAGGCATCACCTCGCGGAAATAAGCGTCAATCATTCCCGTTGTCTGAGGGTCGCGATAAGAGATAGGATTGCCAAGAAGATGACCATCAGAACCGAAGCAAGAGAAATCCACGCCCCATGTGTCGATGCCGATGCTCGCAATGTCGAGACCACGCTCGGCAGCAAGGCGAAGACCACGGATTATCTCGTTGTAGAGACGAAGGATGTCCCAATAGAAATGACCATTTAGTTCGATGATGTCGTTAGGGAAACGAGTCAGTTCCTCCTGCTCAATCTTTCCTTCGTTGATTGAGGCTATGATGGTTCGGCCACTTGTGGCACCAAGATCCACGGCGAAATAAGTTCTACCTTTCATAGGTTTTGATTGTTGGTTGTTAGAATTGGTTTTACGAATGCAAAGATACAATAATATTTTTGCAATGCAAAAAAAACGACGGGATATATCTTGCCGAAAGGGGCAAAAAAAAGAGCCTCAGGATTGAGGCTCGATTTTTCTATTTGATTACAACGCGGCGAGTTTTGCCGGCTGAAGTTACGATGTAGATGCCTGGGGCAAGTGAGCGGAGGGATGTTATGCCGCGAGCCACAAGAGTGCCGTCAATAGCGTAAACAGCGTCAATGGTATTGCCAGTGGCCGTGATGCTGTCAATGTCGGTAGAGATGACGGTTACAGGTTTTGTGTAGAGAGTGAGGTTAGGGAAATTCTCGTTTGTCATGACACCCACGATATCGCTTGTAGTACGAGCGATAGAGAAGGTAGTGACACCATTATCGATTGAGAAATCAGAGCCCTCGCTCAATTCATCGCCAACAAGTTCCTCTGTTTCGCTGTCAATAGTTGGCTTGCCCACGAACCAACGATAAGTGGTGGTTATGCCGTCTACTTCAGCCTCACTGCTGAGGTCGATGACCGACTGATTGTCGGCAATCTCAACATCCTGCTGCTTACCGTAGCTGTAAGAATACCATGAGTCCTTCTGAGCAGGGAGAGTAGAGAAGCGGAAACGGTTGCCTACGAGGTTGAGAACCTTAAGACTCTTGAGTCCGTTGACATCAATTTCAGTGAGGTTGTTGCTTGTCATCCACAACTGCTCAATGTTTGGAGCACCGTCGAACGAAATATCTGAGAAGTTGTTCACTGCAAGGTCGAGATTCCAGAGGTTAGGATTGTTGAGAGTGATGCTGCTCAGTTTGTTGTTGCCAAGGTAAGCCAATCCGAGTCCTTCAACCTTGCTCAAGTCGATAGTGGTGAAATTATTACCATTGAGCGAGAGGTAGTAGAGGTTTGGATAGAGGCTCAGGTCAATTGACGAGAGGTTGTTGTTGCTCAAGTTCAGTTCGCCCAAAGAATTCGACTTTGGCAGAGTGAACTTAGTCAAACCAGCATCAGCCAGGGTAATGGCGAAGGTCTTGGTGAGACCAGAGAGGTCAACATCCTTCATATGGGCACCAGTGATGCTGAATACAGAAAGGCGGTCGCTTTCGTCAGCCACGAGTACACGAACACGCGCATCCTTCTTTGTTGTAGCCGCAAAGCGAGTGTATGTGGTAGTGAGTTCGTAGGCAGTGACATTGCCATCACCTTCCCAGTCGAAATAAACGCAAGTACGGTCGTTCTCAGCAGCCAGCGAGAGTTCAACGTCGTTGCCCTCCTCTGTTGTTGTGAACGAAGCCAGTTCGATAGTAGGGACGGTGATAGGAGTGACAAGGGTTGTCTTCAGGATGTTGTCGCCAGTGAACTGTGGGAAAAGGTTGTGAGACATCTCGCAATAAACATCACCTACAGAAGCATCAAGGAACTTTGTCAAACCGTGGTCGATGGTGTATTCAACATCCTGCTTGAGTTGTGTGCCATCAGCCTTGCGCCATACATAAGAAGTGGCATAGCCACTGCTATAGATATATTGCGAAGAAAGGTCGATAGTAGGCGACTTCAGCGCAATCTGTATTGGTTGCTGAGGTGCATAAGTGATGTCGTTTGTTGCCTTGTAGTCAGTGAGTAACTCGCTGATTTCAGGGAGAGTGAACTTGTTTCCTGTAATGTCGAACGATGACAATGGAGCATCAACAGGGACATATACATAAGTGAGGTTGTTGTTTGCCACATTCAGTACACGCAGACTGTCGCTGTTAGTGAACAATAGTTCTGTGAAAGCATTGCCCGAGAAGTCGGCATTCACCAGATTGTCAGCATCCGAAACATCAATGCTTGTGAGCTGGTTGTTGCTCAGATTGAGGTTGTGAGCTGCATAGAGGTCGTCGAAAGTCAGTTCAACGAGTTGGTTGTTGCTCAGGTTGATATTGTGGAGACTGCCCTTGTAGAAAAAATACGAAGGACCACCCAAGGCAAGTGATGAGAGAAGATTGCCCGAGAGGTCGAGAGCCTCAAGGTTGGCATTATATGAGAGGTCTATGCCACGCAAACCGGCATTGCGAAGACTAAGTACGCGAAGGTCGGTGAGTTCAGAAAGAGTGATGTTTGAAATGCTCAATCCGTCGGTGGCAAGAGCCGATACATAATTGTCCTGTGGAGTATAGACGCGGATGCGGTTCTTACCCAGACGAGTGCCAACGATGTTGTTTGCTGAAGGAATTTCCTCTGTTACGGTGAAAGGCAGTGGATTGCCATCGCCGAAGTCAACAGAGACAGTGACAGGATTCTCTTCCGAAGCACCCACAACACCTATTGCCATCTCCATGGCACCATTCACCATTGTGCCAGAAGCAAATGAGAATGCCTCCACATCCTTGCCAAAGTCCTCCTCGCTACGGATACGGAATCTCTCAGTATAGAGGTCGTAGAGCGAGAAGACATTATTGCTGAAGGCAAAGAAAACCTGAGTGTCGCAAGGCTTGAGCAGAGTAATCTTACCGTCTTTGTAAGTATAGTAGTCAGTGCCAAGTTCCTGCCAGTCGGTAGGGTTATCCTTTGGAGCAGTGTATAAAGTTACATATGTTGTTGTACCTTCGCGAAGCACATTCTTGCTGAGGTCGATGACATCGCCCACCTTGTAAGTGTCGTTGAGAACCAAATCCTTCTGGTTGTACTGATAATCGCCCCAAGTATCGCGAGGCAGAGGCAATGAACCAAAGTCCATGCGATTGTTGCCCAGATTCACATTGTAGAGTTCAGGACAGTTGCTCAAATCGATGGAAGTGAGGTCGTTGCCCGGTGCAGAGAGATCAAAGAGAATAGGATTCTGCGAGAGGTCGATAGATGTGAGTCCGTTGCCACCACAGAAGAGAACGTAGAGTTCAGGATTGTTAGTGACATCAAGCGAACTGAAACGGTATTCAGTGTTGACTGTTCCAGAAGCATGCGAACAGTAGAACTGGTTCAGATGAGGACATTGACTAAGGTCGAGCGAAGTAACCTTAGTGTCGCTGACATTCAGAATCTGGAGCTTTGAACTGTTACTCAGGTCAAGACTCTCGACAGCAGTCATATCGAGCGAGAGACGCGCAAGGTTAGGGCAACCGCTTGGGTCGGCAGTCTTCAACGAAAGACAGTGATAGGCATCGAGCGAAACAAGGTTAGGGAAGTTTTTCAGATTGAAATCCGGCGATACATATCCCACCTGATGGATGTCGAGAATGGTAAGGTTTGGCAAGTAGCCCAGATTAAGAGGAGTATCCTTTGTGAAGGCATTGTCTGTCAGATAGAGAGCCTGCAACTTTGACATTGTGTCAACATTGAGCGACTTCAATGTGTTGTATTCCAGATTGAGAATCTTGAGATTGAGGTCTTCACTGAAAGTGATGTCTGTGATACTGCAACCAGATGCATTGAAATAGTCGATTTTCGAAGCGTCACCATAGATTTTCACTACACCTTTTCGCGATACGCTACCATTGAAGGTAGAACCAACGAGTGTTGAGTCGCCTTCGATATAAGCAACTCCAACCTCCATGGTCTTCTTTCCGAAACCGCAGTCGATTTTTACTGTCACGCCCTCCTCGGTAGCACCCATAACGAGCGAGAAGGCATTGCTTTCACCATCATCGGCATAGAGGGTGGTGTTGAAAGTGATGATTGGTTCTTCGTCCTGAGCCTTTACCACGAGTGCCACAGCAAAGATGAAGAACAAAGAAAGGAATGTTCTTTTGAATTCTTTCATATTGAAAATAATGTTTGTTGTCATAAAAATCTCTCTCGCGAAACAATCGCTGTCCGCATAAAAAAGTGAATTGGTTTTTGCGTTGCAAAGTTACGAATTATTTTCGGCAATGCAAAGAAAACGAAGATATTATCTTGCCGAACGATACAAAAAGGAGGCACTGCTTCACAGCAATGCCTCCACGCAAACTTAAACAACCAATAAAAGAAATAGATTCTAATATGGTATATCTTAAAGCCGGAAAGTCCGGTTTTTTATCTCATGAACAAGAGTTCGCGATACTTAGGAAGTGTCCAGAGTTCGTCAGCAACGATGAGCTCGAGTTTGTCGATTTCGTAGCGGATTTCATCGAACTTTGGTTCAACAGTATCGTGATAAGCGAGAGCCTTTGTGCGCTCGTCCTCAATCTTGTTGGCAACCTTACGAGCCTCAACGAGTTCAGCAACGCCAGTCGCAATCTTCTGGCTACGCTCGGCAATCTCGCGAAGGATGGCGATGTTACGCTCAGAGAGAGCTTTGCCTTCATTCTCGCCGAAAATCTTCATCATGTTGTCCACATTGCAAGCCAACTGACTCTGGTAGCGAGTAGCAACAGGGATGATGTGGTTCATTGTGATATCGCCGAGGACGCGAGCCTCAATCTGAATCTTCTTTGTGTAAGTCTCCCACTTGATTTCGTTACGAGCCTCAAGTTCCTTCTTTGTGAACACCTTCATAGACTCGAACATCTTAACGCTTGCATCATCAAGATAGCGGTCGAAGATGACTGGACAAGACTTCTCAACATCAAGACCACGCTTTGTAGCCTCAACAACCCACTCATCAGAGTAGCCGTTGCCATCGAAGTGGATAGGAGCGCAAGTCTTGATATCCTCGCGAACAACATCAAGGATAGCACTGAACTTATCCTCGCCCTTAGCGATGAGAGCATCAACACGAACTTTGAAGTCGGCCAAAGCCTCAGCAACAGCTGTGTTCAAAGCAATCATTGCAGAAGCACAGTTTGCCTCAGAACCTACTGCACGGAACTCGAAACGGTTACCTGTGAAGGCGAATGGCGAAGTACGGTTACGGTCGGTGTTGTCAATGAGAAGTTCAGGAATCTCTGGAATATCGAGCTTAGAGATTGCCTTACCAGTAACTGCGAAGATATCCTCCTTGTCAGACTTCACGATATGCTCGAGCAACTCAGACAACTGCTTTCCAAGGAAAGAAGAGATGATTGCAGGAGGAGCCTCGTTAGCACCCAGACGATGAGCATTTGTAGCACTCATGATAGAAGCCTTGAGAAGACCGTTGTGCTTGTAAACACCCATGAGAGTCTCAACGATGAATGTCACGAAACGGAGGTTGCCCTCTGGAGTCTTGCCAGGAGCGTGGCAGAGGATACCAGTGTCAGTAGAAAGCGACCAGTTGTTGTGCTTACCCGAACCGTTGATGCCATCGAATGGCTTCTCGTGGAGCAGACAGCGGAAACCATGCTTGCGAGCCACCTTCTTCATCAATGACATGAGAAGCATATTGTGGTCAACAGCGAGGTTTGTCTCCTCGAAGATAGGAGCAATCTCAAACTGGTTTGGTGCAACCTCATTGTGGCGAGTCTTGCAAGGGATGCCGAGTTCAAGAGCCTGAATCTCAAGGTCTTTCATGAAAGCCTGAACACGATCAGGAATTGTTCCGAAGTAGTGGTCGTCCATCTGCTGATCCTTTGCTGAGTCGTGACCCATGAGGGTACGGCCAGTGAGGAGAAGGTCAGGACGAGCAGAGTAGAGACCCTCGTCAACGAGGAAGTACTCCTGCTCCCAACCAAGGTTAGAAGTAACCTTCTTCACATTTGGATCGAAATACTGAGCCACTGCAGTACCAGCCTCGTTTACAGCACGAAGAGCCTTGAGCAATGGTGCCTTATAGTCGAGAGCCTCACCTGTATAAGAGATGAACACTGTAGGGATACACAGAGTGTCATCAATGATGAAGACAGGACTTGTAGGATCCCAAGCCGAGTAGCCACGAGCCTCGAATGTAGAACGAATACCACCTGAAGGGAAAGACGAAGCGTCAGGTTCCTGCTGAACGAGCAATTTTCCTGAGAACTCCTCAATCATTCCACCCTTGCCGTCGTGCTCTACGAAAGCATCATGCTTCTCTGCAGTACCTTCGGTAAGTGGCTGGAACCAGTGTGTATAGTGAGTTACTCCGTTCTCATCAGCCCATTGCTTCATTCCCTTAGCAACAGCATCTGCAATACTACGGTCGAGCTCGGCACCATTATCGATAACATCAATCATCTTGTCGTAAACCTTACGGTCAAGATACTTGTACATCTTCTGGCGGTTGAATACCTTCTTGCCGAAGAACTCTGATGGACGCTCATTTGGAGCGGCAACTTCGAGAGGTCGCTTAGCGAATGCCTCTTCTACAACTTGGAATCTAAGATTTGCCATAGCTTTTCAATTATTTTGTTATCCTAAAAACTGTTATCTTATTTACTCTGCATCCAGTCCTTAATGCGCTGGATTGCTTCTTTTATGTCATTGCGATCGCCAAAGGCGGTAAGGCGGAAATAACCCTCGCCCGAAGGACCGAAACCTACTCCTGGAGTGCAGACAACGGCAGCACCGTAGAGCATCTGCTCGAAGAATTTCCAACTCTCCTCGCCGTTTGGAGTCTTCACCCAGAGGTAAGGGGCATTAACACCACCGTATACCTTGAATCCGAGTGCTTCAAGACCTTCACGCATAATCTTCGCATTGCCCATGTAGTAATCAATGGTTTCGCGAACCTGCGCCTTGCCTTCTGGAGTGTAGATGGCCTCTGCCGCACGCTGGGAGATGTAACTTGTTCCATTGAACTTTGTTGACTGACGGCGGTCCCAGATGTGGTTGAGTTCTACTCGCTCGCCCTGGAGGGTTGCTGCTGTGACATCCTTTGGAATGATGGTGTAGCCACAACGAACACCAGTGAATCCCGCTGTCTTTGAATATGAATGGAACTCTATTGCGCACTTGCGTGCACCTTTTATCTCATATATTGAATGAGGAACATCATCCTCGGTGATATATGCTTCGTATGCTGCATCGTAGAGAAGGAGAGTATCGTTCTTCAATGCATAGTTCACCCATTTGCGGAGCTGATCCTTTGTGAGGGTAGTGCCCGTAGGGTTGTTTGGGTAGCAGAGATAAACCACATCCACGCGATGGTCAGGAATCTCTGGTACGAAGTTGTTTGCCTCAGTGCAAGGCATATAGTTGATGGCACTCCATTTGCCGTTCTCAAGAATTCCTGCTCGTCCCCACATCACATTCGAGTCAATATAGACAGGATAGATAGGGTCGGTCATTCCAACTGAGTTGTCCCAACGAACAATGTCACTGATGTTACCTGTGTCGCTCTTTGCTCCGTCGTTCACGAAAACCTCGCTTGGGTCAAGATGAATACCGCGAGGAGCGAAGTCGTTCTTGATGATTGCCTCGCGGAGGAAGTCGTATCCACGCTCAGGACCATATCCACGGAACGAAGCCTTTGATGCCATCTCGTCAACAGCCTTGTGCATTGCATCTATCACTGCAGGACAGAGTGGTTGTGTTACATCACCAATACCGAGACTGATTACTCTGGTCTTTGGGTGAGACACCTTGAAAGCATTCACCTTCTTTGCGATGTCTGCAAAGAGGTAGTTGTTTGATAGCTTCAGGTAATGTTCGTTTACTAATGCCATAATAGTTTTCCCCTTATTGTTAAGTTTGTTATTCCGGGAGATTAATCTCACCTTCGAAACTGATGGCGGCAGGACCAGTCATATAAATATGGTTGTCGGTCTCTTTCCATTCAATTTCCAGCACTCCACCGTCCATGACGATTCGTGCTTTTCTGTCGGTTCGCCCGGTGAGGAAGGATGCAACGGCTGTGGCGCAAGCTCCTGTTCCGCAAGCCCATGTTATTCCACTGCCGCGCTCCCACACTCGGGTTCTTACTTCGCCTATCCCTGTCAGTTGTGCAAACTCAATGTTGCACCGCTGAGGGAAGGCTTCATCTCTCTCTAATATTTTACCGTATTTTGAAATGTCAATCTTGTCAATGTCATCAACGAATGTCACGAAATGAGGATTTCCCATTGATACGAATGTGCCGCGGAATGAGCGGAAGTCGGCTTTCAATGTGTCACCTGCCGATTCGTCAAACTGTGCTGGTTGGTGGAGTTGTGGTTCACCCATATCAACAGTCACTGTTTCAACCAGTCCTTCATCGTTGAGATGCAGATTCAGTATTTTCACGCCCGAAAGAGTCTGCAGACGGATAGGATTCTTGTCGGTGATGCCTTTGTCGTGGAGGTATTTCGCAACGCAACGAGTACCATTTCCACACATCATTGCCTCAGAACCATCGTTGTTGAAGATGCGCATAGAATAATCAGCGTCTTCCTGTGTAGCCTCGCCAATGAGAATCAAACCGTCACTGCCAATGCCGAAGTGAGGTTTGCTCCATTCAATGGAAGCCTTCTCAGGATCTGGTATATTATATAATAAGGTGTTGACATAGATGTAATCATTGCCTGCACCATGCATCTTTGTGAACTTTATCTTATTGGACATCTTTTTCTTGCGTTGTTGTCGTTTGCATTGTTATCCCTCGAAATCATTAGTCCGAAGACTCAATTCATCCGAAATTATCTCTCTTGCGTTACATTATTTGTGTTTCGCACTGCAAAAGTACTCATAATTCAACAAAAAACAATGAATTCGAATAAAAAACATAATGAAATTTCGTTCATATTTCAAATTGCTTGATTTATGTAGGGTTTTGCTTACAGATTGTAATTCGGCGAATATGCTTTTTGTTCAAAATGATAGATAGTGCACGAATTCAATATCAAAACGCCTTAATTTTGTTGTTTACACAAACATTTTGTTGTAATTTTGCACCAGAAAACGAACAAAGTGTAAGTTAAAGTATTGAAAGATTGGTGTTTTTAATATATATAAGGTAATAAAGGATTGTTTTTAGTTTAACAGGTAAAGATTATGAAGAAAATTGAAGCGATTATCAGAAAGACAAAGTTTGAAGAGGTGAAGGAAGCCCTTCTTTCTTCGGACATCGACTGGTTTGAGTATCATGATGTTCATGGAATTGGTCAGTCGCGCCAGGAGAGAGTTTATCGCGGTGTCCAGTATTCCACCGATGTTATTGAACGAGTAGCAATTACCATTGTTTGCCGCGATATGTTCGTTGAACCTACAGTGAAGGTCATTATGACAGTAGCTCATACTGGTCAGGTTGGCGATGGACGAATATTCGTCTCGGATGTCATCAACTGTTACAGTATCCGTACTGGTGAGAATGGTGATGTGGTATTGAGGGATAAGAAATAGCCCCCTCCCATCCTCCCCGAGGGGAGGAGGATAATGAAAACACAAGGATAACATTAAAAGAATTTCAGTTATGATTGACACATATATGACTATATTACCTTTGGCGGCAGCGGGTGCTGTTGAGGAAGCAAAGGATTTCGTAAACGGACTTGATACATTATGGGTTTTGCTTGGCGCAATGCTCGTATTCTGGATGCAGCCTGGTTTTGCTCTTGTTGAGGCAGGCATGACACGCTCGAAAAACACAGCAAACATTTTGATGAAGAACTTCTGCGATTTCATGTGCGGAAGTGTCTTGTATTGGATTCTCGGTTTCTCTATCATGTATGGCGCAGGTTCTGCGTTCATCGGTTGGGAAGGATTCGGATTTATAGGAAGCGACTCAAATGTACCCGCAGAGTGTACATTCATTTTCCAGACTGTGTTCTGTGCCACAGCAGCCACAATCGTTTCTGGTGCAATGGCCGAGCGCACAAAGTTCTCTATGTACTTTGTCTACTCAATGCTCATCTCTGCTGTCATCTATCCAATCGAAGGCCATTGGTCGTGGGGTGGTGGATGGCTCTCTGAAATGGGCTTCCACGATTTCGCTGGTTCAACAGTAGTTCATCTCTGTGGTGGTGCTTTGGCTCTTGCGGGTGCTATTGTTCTTGGTCCACGAATTGGCAAGTACGACAAGAATGGAAAGTCGCGTGCTATCCCTGGTCACAACCTCGCACTCTGTGCTCTTGGTGTGTTCTGCCTTTGGGTGGGATGGTTTGGTTTCAATCCTTGTTCAACAGTAGCCGCTACTGGTTTTGCAAATGCAGTAAGCATGTCGCATGTATTTGTTACAACCAACATGGCAGCAGCAACAGGTGGTCTTGCAGCATTGGTCTACACATGGGTTATTGATGGTAAACCTTCTCTTTCAATGGTATGCAACGGTGTACTTGCCGGATTGGTTGGTATCACTGCCGGTTGCGACTGTGTAAGTATTGGTGCTTCAGCAATCATCGGTGTTGTCACTTCACTCGTTATGTGTGCATCTGTAGCATTCATTGATAAGGTTTGTAAGATTGACGATCCTGTAGGTGCTGTCTCGGTTCATGGTGTAGGCGGTATCCTTGGTACAATCCTCACAGGTGTGTTCTGCGATCCAAAGATTGACGGTGTAGAGTGTACAATCGGTGTTCAGACTCTTGGAGCAGTTGCTGTTGCAGCATTCGCATTCTGTGCAGGAATGGTAATCTTCCTCGGTATCAAATACACTCACGGATTACGTTGCGACCGTCGTATTGAAGAGGAAGGACTCGATATCTACGAACACGGAGAGGCGTGCTATAATTAATATCCCCTTTCCCCCAACCCCTTTCCCCGCTCGGGGCAAGGGGGGTGGATACTCCGTCAGGAGGATAAACATGAAACTAACAACAACCAATGGCGAGCTCGCATGATTTTCGACATTGGGTTCGCCATTGGAGGATTTCAAAAAGTTGAATTTCAAAAATGGATGAATTATGAAAAAGATTATTTTGACAGCCGTAATGGCAATGATGACAATAAATGTAGTAGTGGCGCAGGATAAGGTGGAGGCAAGCATAGGTGCTGATATCGTGAGCGATTATATCTGGCGTGGTTTGCCTCTGGGCAATGCAGCCGTTCAGCCCGCCCTCGGTGTTTCCTACAAGGGATTCTCGCTTGGTGCATGGGGTAGCATTGGTATTGCAGATGCCCACGACACAAGGGAGTTCGACCTCACTGCAGCTTATACTATTGGTGGTTTCAATGTTGGTGTAACCGACTATTGGTTCAATACTGCCGACAAGTATTTCTACTACAAGACTGATGCTACAGCACATGTGTTTGAGGCAAATGTCGGTTACGACTTCGGAGTTGCTTCTCTGCAGGTCTACACCAACTTCGCTGGTGCTGATGGGGTGAATGGTGATGGCAATCGTGCTTATTCCACATATATTGAGGCTGCAGCACCATTCAAATTCGGTGGATTGGATTGGAAAGCGACATTAGCTGTTGTACCAATAAAGACCACTTTCTATGGTACTGACGGTTTTGCAGTGACCAATATCGGTCTCAAGGCCTCAAAGGAAATCAAGATTACCGATTCCTTCGCCTTACCGGTATTCGCTGGTGTAACAGCAAATCCATGTGCTAACAAAGCGTATTTCGTATTTGGAATCTCGCTGTAATATTCTATCAACGAATTTCGCGAATTCCACGAATTAAATTATCATCAGAAAAATTCGCGTAATTCGCGTAATTCGCTGATAAAAATATAAAACAACAACTAACAACAACAATGTAGAACTCTACCCCAGAGAAAACTAATGATTCCTCCCCTCGGGGAGGTTAGGTGGGGGCTTTAATTATGTGTGGCATAGCATGTATTTTTAATGTAAAGGAACAAAGTCAGGAGTTGCGCAAGAAGGCGCTTAAGATGTCGCAGAAGATTCGCCATCGTGGTCCTGACTGGAGTGGAATCTATTGTGGCGGTTCGGCTATTCTTGCTCACGAACGACTCAGTATCGTTGACCCTGAATCAGGTCAGCAGCCATTGTTCTCGCCCGACAGAAAACAGATTCTTGCCGTAAACGGTGAGATTTACAACCACCGCGAGATTCGTAAGTGGTATGAGGGAAGATATGAGTTTCAGACAGGTTCTGACTGTGAGGTGATATTGGCACTCTATCGCGACTGGAAGCGTATGGGTAATGACGATCCTTCGTGGATTTTCGAGAAACTGAATGGAATCTTCGCCTTTGCTCTCTATGATGAGGAAGAGGATACATTCCTTGTGGGTCGCGACCCAATAGGAGTTATTCCGCTTTATATTGGAAAAGATGCTGACGGCAAGATATATGTGGCTTCTGAGTTGAAGGCCCTTGAGGGTTTCTGCGATGAATACGAACCATTCCTCCCTGGACATTATTACTATTCAAAACACGGGGAAATGAAGAAATGGTACACCCGTGAGTGGATGGAGAAGATGCCACAGGATTGCTCTGGCGAAACAGGCGAGACGGCAAGTCTTTCTTACAAGGGTTCTGTTGAGGCTGTTCACGATGCTCTTGAAAGTGCAGTGAAGCGTCAGTTGATGTGTGATGTGCCTTATGGTGTACTTCTCTCTGGTGGTCTTGACTCAAGTGTCACCTCTGCCATTGCAAAGAAGTTCTCTGCCTCTCGTATCGAGGCTGATGGAAATGAGAAAGCATGGTGGCCTCGTCTCCACTCGTTTGCTGTGGGATTGAAGGGTGCTCCTGATCTTGCAAAGGCAAAGATTGTGGCCGATTATATTGGAACAGTTCACCACGAGATAAACTATACCATACAGGAAGGTCTTGATGCCATCCGCGATGTGATTTATTTCATTGAGACATACGATGTGACCACTGTTCGTGCCTCTACACCAATGTATCTCCTTGCCCGCGTCATCAAGTCAATGGGTATCAAGATGGTACTTTCGGGTGAGGGTGCTGACGAGGTGTTTGGTGGATATCTCTATTTCCACAAGGCTCCTGACGCAAAGGAGTTTCATGAGGAGACAGTACGCAAACTCGGTAAACTCCATCTCTACGACTGCCTTCGTGCCAACAAGTCGTTGAGTGCCTGGGGTGTAGAGGGACGAGTACCTTTCCTCGACAAGGAGTTCCTTGAGGTGGCAATGTCGTTGAAACCTGAATACAAGATGTGTCCGGGTAATACTATAGAGAAGAAGATTGTGCGCGAGGCATTTGCTGATATGCTCCCAGAGAGTGTGGCATGGAGACAGAAAGAGCAGTTCTCTGATGGTGTGGGATATTCGTGGATTGACACACTGAAGCAGATTACCTCAGAGGCTGTCACAGACGAGCAGATGGCTCATGCAGCAGAGCGTTTCCCAATCAACACTCCTCTCTGCAAGGAGGAATACTACTATCGTAGTATCTTTGAGGAGCATTTCCCATCAGAGAGTGCTGCTCGTGCAGTGCCACATGAGGCAAGTGTTGCTTGTTCTACTGCAAAGGCACTTGAATGGGATGAGGCTTGGAAGACAATGAACGATCCTTCAGGTCGTGCTGTCTCAGGCGTTCACGAACAGGCTTACGAATAGAATACGCTACTCCGGTGGGAGTATGGAAATTATTGAATAAGATTAGTTTTTAATGTCCTTTTAGGAACATTGTTTGTTGTTAGAGTAGGGTTGGGGTCGCTGTTGAAGTGATTCCAACTCTCATTTTCTATGGCAATGGCAAAACTTGCCTCAAAACATGAATTTGTAAATTGTCTTTACTTTCTGCAAAATCGCAAAGTTGCAGTTTTTGTTGCAATCTGCAACATTTATAATTTCATAAATTGTTGATTTTCAGCAACTTTAGGTTGATTGTTGCAAATGTTGCATTGTTGCATTGTTGCATTTAGTGTCTGTATGACTGAATTTTATGATTCCTCAAAAACTGGATGTAAAGATTATTTCAACAAATGACCTTTCCATATATACTATATAATATATATATACATTATAATAATATATATAATAAATTAATTATATACAGACCCGTATTATCATTTTCTTTTACATTGGCATTTTTTTTCATCTGTAAAAAACGGTTGTACGAGGTGTTATTGCAACAATGCAACAATGCAACATTTGCAACAAATATTCGTAACTTATTGATTTTGTGATGATTAACTGTAGGACCATTGTTGCACTTGTTGCAAAAATCTGCCAAATCAGGCGTTTTGGGCGAAGTAAAGAAAATAAACATTTCGCACTCTCTTTCTCCGGCGGAAGTCATTTCAGTGGAATGAAGTGGTCATTTCAGTGGAATGAGGATGTCATTCAATAGGAATGAGGCGGTCATTTCAGCGTTCCAATATTCTGTGTGATTTTGGGAAAAGGGATAAATAAAAACGAGCCAGGCGTTATGCTTGGCTCGAGGTATTTCTTAGTGTTGACTGCTTTACTTCATTCTTGTGCCGGTGGTGGAGAACTTGTTGCCGTTGTGGATGATTACTACGCGGCCGTTCTCGAGGTATTTGCGATTTGAGGCTTGACTATTTACGATTTCGCCAATGCCCGAAACCTCATACTCCTGAGTTTTGGTGAATGCCTTCCATACATCTGCAGTGGCATATTTTCCTTTTGTGCCGATTGGAACAAACAGAGTGGCTGTGTAGGTTCGAACTTCAGTAAAAATAGATGAAGGAACAGCCAATGGTGTATCCCACTCAACCTTGACGCTATTCAGGGAAGTACA
>DCIM01000058.1:0-53294 GCA_002316005.1 Prevotellaceae bacterium UBA1726
GTTCCTGGGGCTTTGTTCGTTTTATGCAAATGAGAATATCGAACTCGATATTCTCTTTTGTTTGAGGGGATTTGGGTATATTGGAAACTAAATAAGTGAAATTAGAATACTCAGGAAATAGAACTCCTATTAGTCTTAATAGATGTTTTATTTCTGTTTATGTGTCTTAATATAGGTCAAGGTATGTTGAATTAATTTGGTAGTTTCAATTATTTTTTGTATCTTTGCACCTGATAATTAAAGAGTTATATTTTTCATTTGTAAAGAAAGAGTAACTAATTGGTTTAATGGAGTTAGAATTAATAGCGTTTCTGATTAATGCTAATTCGCGAGTTTCATTCATTTTGTATTTGAATGCTTTGCCCAGCTCAGTACTCCCAAAAGCATAAATTATGATTTTTAGAAAAAGTACAGTATTAATTATTTGTATTATGTTCTCAATGTCTGCATTGGCTGCAGGAAATGAGAAAATGGATTGGTCAGATGTAATAGATGCAATCATTCATGTAGAAAGTCGTGGAGATGTAAATGCAAAGAGTGGCATCTATGCAGGAGCTATGCAGATTGCTCCAATTGTTGTTAAAGAATGCAACATAATATTGGAGGAAAGAAAAAGCAATCTTCGTTATACTTTGGCTGATCGTTACAATTTAAAGAAATCGAAGGAAATGTTTCGACTTTACCAAGAGAAGTATAATCCTTCAAACGATGTTGAATGGGCCATCCGCCTTTGGAATGGAGGACCAAAGTTTAGTTTGAAAGCAACTAACCGTTATTTCAACAAAGTCATCGCTGCAATGAAAAGCAATTAATTTCATATAGGAGTTAGGTAGGCAATACCTGACTCCTTTTTTTTGTAAATATGGCATAATTATGCTTTGATTGATTGTTTTTTACTGCCATATAGTATTATTTCCTAAAAAATGGCATGGAATTTGAACATAATTGTTTATATTTGCATACAAATTAATTTAAACAGAGAATTATGACAGGATTAATTATTGTATTGGTAGTCGTCGTACTACTCGTTTTGTGGCTTGTGGGCATGTATAACAGACTCGTCAGCCTTCGTAACAATCGTGAGAATGCTTTTGCTAATATTGATGTTCAGTTGAAGCAGCGTTATGATCTCGTTCCTCAGTTGGTAGCAACAGTAAAGGGTTATGCAGATCATGAGAAGGAACTTCTTGAGAAGATTACTATGGCTCGTAGTGCAGCAATGGGTGCTACAACAATCAATGAGAAGATTGAGGCAAATACTCAGTTGAGCAGTGCACTTGCTGGTTTGAAGGTTTCTGTAGAGGCTTATCCTGATTTGAAGGCAAACCAAAACTTCCTCCAGTTACAGAGCGAACTTTCAGACATTGAGAATAAATTGGCTGCTACACGCCGTTTCTTCAATTCAACAACAAGAGAGCTCAATACTGCTGTTCAGAGTTTCCCAGCAAATCTTATCGCTGGTATTTTCGGTTTCCACAAGGAGCCAATGTTTGAGATTGCACAGGAAGAGCGTGCTATCGTTGAGAAGGCACCAGAAATCAAGTTCTAATATTTAGTTCTTATAACTCTTAGTATATATAAATAAGGTGGCGTAAGCTGCCTTATTTGCACTTATTCTGTATGAAATATGTAGGAATGCAGGAACAGATAAGGCGAAACAACATGTACTCTATACTGTTGCTTCTTGCCTTTCCATGTATCATACTTGGTATGGTATGGATTTTTCTGGCTCTGCTTAACTTCTTCGGTGGTGGTTACTACGATCAATACGGCAATCTCGTACATTCACTTGATGTTGACTCAGTGAACTATTATTTCGTTTCTACTATTCCATGGGTGATAGGAGGAGTTGGAATATGGTTTGCAATTGCCTATTATGCCAATGCTTCAATGGTGAAGAAGGCTGTAGGTGCGAGGACTTTGGAGAGGCGAGAAAATCCAAGAATCTACAACATAGTAGAGAATCTCTGCATGACTTGTGGTATGGATATGCCAATGATAAATGTAGTGGATGACCCACAGCTAAATGCCTTTGCAAGTGGAATTAACAAGAGTTCGTATACGGTTACTGTTACCACAGGATTGATGAACCTCCTTGACGACGAAGAACTTGCAGGTGTTATTGGTCATGAGTTGACTCATATTCGAAACAAAGACACAAGATTGCTTATTACAAGTATTATTTTTGTGGGTATTGTCTCGACTGTTATGAGTCTTGTGGTTAGAATGATGTATAACACAATGTGGTATGGTGGAAGTCGTCGCAGTGATAGAGAAGGAAATGGACTTAGTATGGTAGTAGTTTTGCTAATTGGCGTTATTTGCTGTGCTATTGCGTATTTCTTTACTCTTGTTACAAGGTTTGCTATTTCCCGCCGCAGAGAATACATGGCAGATGCAGGTGGAGCAGAACTTAGTGGCAATCCACATGCATTAGCGTCAGCATTGCGAAAAATAAGCAATGATCCAGGATTGGACAGTGTAAACAGAGAAGATGTTGCCCAGTTGTTCATTATGCATCCAGATGAGATGGAGGTTGGTTTGATGGGCTTTATGGGTTCTTTGTTCTCAACGCATCCTGATCCTGCAAAACGAATTGCAATACTCGAGCAATTCTAACCCCGAATATTTGAAATGATATTGAAAAGACTGTTTTCACCATATACGGCGAAAGCAGTCTTTCTTTTGTTAACGGGAAAGGAAACCGTAATAACGGGGTGTGTAAAAATATTTCCGTAGAGGAAAATATTGGAAAATGAGTTGCTGGTTAAGAATTGGAATCGTAATGTTTTGATTTTCAAGCATTTGTGAAAGGTGTGGGGAAACTGTATCATTTCAGTGGAATAATGCTGTTATTTCAGTGGAATGAAGGCGTCATTTCAGTGGAATGATACGATGATTTCGACGAAATGACCATAAGGCTTTTATGGTGTTAATATTTTTCGCTTGAATTAACTTCGAAAAAGACAATAAAAAAAGCAAGCCGTAATGACTTGCTATTTGTGAGTTGCGGAGGCAGGACTCGAACATGCGACCTCCAGGTTATGAGCCTGGCGAGCTACCAACTGCTCCACTCCGCGATGTTAATTTACCAGCTTTCTTAAGGGGTATCCCTCAAAAGCGAGTGCAAAGGTACACATTTTCTACGAAACTACCAAATTTTTCATTGCTTTTTTGCGTTTTTTGCCGGAAATAGTCTTTTTCTGCACAGATTATTTTGTAGTGTGTATTATTTTAGGTAACTTTGCACACATATATAATATGTGCAATTTTAAATAGGGAGGTAAAATATGTCAGTATCAAAGACAAGGACATTATTGGTTGACATAGCGCGACAGTTGTTCGCGAAGAATGGTGTAGGTAACACTACTATGAACGACATTGCAGTTGCGTCAAAGAAAGGTCGTCGTACACTATATACCTATTTTAATAGCAAGGAGGAGATTTATACAGCCGTTATTGAGTCGGAACTTGATCGCCTTTCTGATAAACTTGATGAGGTGGCAGCAAGAAATATGCGTCCGCAGGATAAGATTATCGAGCTCATCTATACCCATTTGTCGATGATTCGCGAGACAGTTGTACGAAATGGAAATCTTCGTGCTGAGTTCTTCCGCAATATCTGGCTTGTAGAGAAGGTGCGCAAGAAGTTTGACGAAGAGGAAATCAATATGTTCCGCCGAGTTTATACAGAAGGCAATCTCAGCGGCGACTTCGATATTGAGAATGTGGAACTTGTTGCGGACATTACCCACTATTGTATAAAAGGTCTTGAAGTTCCGTTCATCTACAACCGCATTGCTCCAGGTTTGAGCGAGGAGGACAGTAAGCCTCTTGTTGCAAAGGTTGTCTATGGCGCTTTGGGCAAAAACAAGATTTTATAAAAGAAAAACAAAATATACACAATTAATAACAAACAAAATTATGGGATTACTTTCAGGTAAAACAGCACTCATCACAGGTGCTGCTCGCGGTATTGGAAAGGCCGTAGCATTGAAATTCGCAAGTGAGGGTGCAAACATTGCCTTCACAGATCTTGTACTCAACGATGAAATGGCAGCAGGTCTTGAGGCAACACGCCAGGAGATTGAGGCTGTAGGTGTTACATGCCGTGCTTATGCTGGTAATGCAGCAGATTTCGCTGAGACAGAGGCTGTTGTAAAGCAGATTCATGCCGATTTCGGTTCAATTGATATTCTTGTAAACAATGCAGGTATCACAAAGGACGGTTTGATGCTTCGTATGACAGAGGCACAGTGGGATGCAGTACTCAATGTAAACTTGAAGTCAGCATTCAACTTCATCCACGCTTGTGCACCAATCATGCTTCGTCAGCGTGGTGGCTCAATCATCAACATGTCTTCTGTAGTAGGTGTTCACGGTAATGCAGGTCAGTGCAACTATTCAGCATCAAAGGCTGGTATGATTGGTCTTGCAAAGTCAATTGCTCAGGAACTCGGTCCTAAGGGCGTTCGTGCAAATGCTGTTGCTCCTGGTTTCATTGAGACACCAATGACTGCACAGTTGCCAGAGGATGTTCGTAAGGGTTGGATGGTGAAGATTCCACTTCGTCGTGGTGGTCAAACTGAGGATATCGCTAATGTTTGCGTATTCCTTGCATCAGACATGTCAAGTTATGTAACCGGTCAGGTTATCCAGGTTGACGGTGGTATGAACATGTAAATATGAAGGTAGTTTACGAAGACAACCATATAATCATTGTCTCAAAGCAGAGTGGTGAGATTGTACAAGGCGATAAGACTGGCGATGAACCATTGTCAGAGACAGTGAAGAAATACATAAAGGAGAAGTACCAAAAACCGGGGGCTGTGTTCCTCGGTGTGGTACATCGCCTTGATCGTCCCGTAAGCGGGTTGGTTGTCTTTGCTCGTACCTCCAAAGCCCTTTCTCGTCTCTGCAATATGTTTCGCGATGGAGATGTCCACAAAACCTACTGGGCAATAACAAAGAATCGCCCGAAGGAAGTGGAAGGTACCATTACATCGTGGATTGTCAGAAACGAGAAACAAAACAAAAGTTACTCCTACGACCACGAGGTGAAGAATTCAAAGAAGGCCATACTCAAGTACAGAGTGATTGGCCAGACAGACAATTATTCCCTTCTTGAGGTAAACCTCCTCACCGGCCGTCATCATCAGATTCGCTGTCAGTTGGCATCAATTGGTTGCCCGATAAAAGGTGACCTTAAATACGGAGCCGCACGCAGCAATCCAGATGGTAGCATATCACTCCTTTCTAGGAGAGTGCAGTTCATTCATCCTGTATCGAAGACTCCAATTGATATTGTTGCTCCTATGCCAGAAGATAATCTCTGGCGCGACATCTCTCAAGATGCATTGCAATAGGTGTGACATAATCAAGCAAACTACAATCCTTCCATCGTACATCACAATATGAAGAAGGCCCTGAAGATTGTCGCGTGGATTATCCTGACGCCAATTATACTCTTTACGCTCCTAACCTTACTGTTTTACTTCCCGCCATTTCAGAATTGGGCAGTAAAGCAAGTGGCAGCTATAGCCTCTGAGAAGACAGGTTTGGAGATTACTGTAGAGCATGTGCGCCTTGCATTTCCACTTGACCTTGCCGTAGATGGAATAAAAGTGATACAACCGAATGACTCCCTTCCACAAGTGAAAGACACCGTTGCTGATATCAAGCGAACAGTTGTTGATGTTCAGTTGCTTCCTCTTTTCAAAAAGCAAGTCGAAGTCGATGAACTTGATATCCAACAGATAAAATTCAATACGACAAACTTCGTTGCTTCTGCCCGTGTGAAAGGCTATGCCGACGAATTGATGCTCAAGAGCCACGGTATTGACCTAAAGGCAGAAACCGTTATGCTCAATGAAGTGTTGCTCAATGAGGCCAATGTTGATGTTCAGTTATGCGATACTGTACCAGAAGATACAACGGAAAGCGAAAACCACTGGAAGATAAATCTTCAGAAACTTGCAGTGAACAAGACTAATATCACTGTTCACATGCCTGGAGATACCCTCACCATTGGTGCAAACATTACTAAGGCAGATGCATCAAATGGCAATTTCGACCTTGGTGAAGGACTCTATCAGATAGCGACAACCAATGTAGCGCTATCGAAAGTTACATACGACAATAATTTTGAACCACGCCTTAAAGGCTTGGATACCAATCATATAGAACTCAGCAATGTAGTAGTAGGACTTGATTCGCTGAGTTACAAGACGCCAGATCTTTATGTAAAGATACGCAAAGGTCAGTTGAAGGAAAAGAGCGGACTTCATTTGTCAAGTCTAAGTGGTGTTGTGAAGATGGATTCTACCGCCCTTCATATACCGCAGATGTATGCTTCAACGCCATATTCAAACCTTCAGATGGGGATGGATATGGATTTGAACGCCTTTGCTGACACAAATCCGGGACAATTTGCTGTCAAAGCCAATGGTTCACTTGGTAGGGAAGATATAATGTTCTTCATGGACGATATGCCGAAGAAGTTCAAGTCGGCTTGGCCTCATTATCCACTTGCCGTTGATTGCGACCTTAACGGAAACCTGAAACGCCTGAATATCAATCACTTCACAGCCGAATTGCCAACAGCCTTCAAGGCAAAGGCAACAGGTTTTGTGCGTGATGTGCTGAATTCGAAGAATCTACTCGCAGATGTAGATCTTGATATGACGACCTATAACCTTGCCTTTGCCACAACATCATTCCTTGACCCTGAATTGCTAAAGATGATTCATATTCCAAGTGGCATCAATCTCAAGGGAAAGGTAAAGGCCGAGGGCTCACTTTATAAAGCCGATGTGAAAGTATCGCAAGGTGGGGGATGGGCAACTGTCAAAGGTCAGTGCAATGTAGATAATATGACCTACAACGCAAAGATTGCGGCACATGCTTTCCCATTGCAGACATTCCTCCCAGGCATGGGATTGTCGCCATTCTCAGGCACAATCAATGCTGTGGGGTCAGGTACAGATGTATTCTCGAAGAAGACTAAGCTCAAGGCGGATGCTAAGATTGACCGTTTCAGTTATTCTGGTTTCGATCTTTCTGGTACAACAGCCAAGGCAACAATACAGAATGGTAATATCAGCGCAGATGTGAATTGTGTCAACAAAATTCTGCACGGTAATATTGCCCTTGATGCTTTGATGGACACAAAGAATATCCAAGCGACTATTGGTTGCGAAATTGATAAGGCTGATTTCTATGGAATGAAACTCACAAAGCAACCTTTGTCAACATCTCTATGTGCTCATGTTGATGTTGCCAGCAACCTTGACGATTTCTACAAGGTGCAAGGATTTGTAAGTGATGTTGTCATTCAAGATAGTGCCAATACCTATCGTCCAGAGGATATGGAACTCAATATCTTCACCCGTCGTGATACCACATGGGCAAAGGTGAATAGTGGTGACCTCGCTCTTGACTTTGCCGCTAAGGGCGGCTATAAGATATTGATGAAGGTGACCGACCGAATGACGCAGGAACTGCAGCGGCAGATTGAGCGAAAATACATTTCGCAAGACTCGTTGAAACAAGTTCTGCCAATAGCTCATCTTGCCCTTCATTCTGGTCAGAACAATATGGTGGCGCGTTATGCTCAGAGAATGGATTATAATTATCGTGAGATTAATGCCGATATTGACACATCGCCATTTGATGGAATAAATGGATATTTTCAGATTGATTCCCTCTGCACTTCAGGTATGCAACTTGATAAGGTTCGCCTTGACCTTGAGACAGACAATGAAGGTTTCAAATATAAGGGGCAGATAAAGAACGAAAAGGACAATCCGCAGTATTGTTTCAACGCTTTGTTCGACGGAAGTTTGTTTGAGACGGGTAGTGATGTTAATGTGAAACTCTACGACGAGAATAACGACCTTGCTGTGAGAATGGGACTTCGTGCAATGCTCGAGAATAATGGCATTCGTGTGAAACTTGCCGATACCAATGCAGTATTGGGCTATCGTAAGTTTACAGCAAACAAAGACAACTATCTTTTCCTTGCAGATGACAAGCGCCTCTCTGCCAATATGATACTCAAGGCCGATGATGGTACTGGTATTCAGATTTACACTAATGATGAGAATCTGGATGCATTGCAGGACATCACATTTGGAATACATCATCTTGACTTGAATTCAATAGTTTCTGTTATTCCTTATATGCCTAAGGTTCAGGGTGTTATGGATGGTGACTTCCATGTTATTCAAACTGAGAAGGAACTGTCGGTATCAAGTTCGCTTGGTGTTGACGGACTCATCTATGAAGGCTGTAAGATGGGCAATCTGTCAACAGAATTTGTATATATCCCACTTGAGGACGGTGGACATTATGTTGATGGAATGTTGATGCACAATGGCCGTGATGTAGGTACAATCAAGGGTACATATAAGATGGGCGAGACAGAGAACCGTCTTGATGCGACTGTTGATCTTGCAAAGTTGCCGCTCGACCTTGTCAATGGTTTCATTCCTGACCAGATTATTGGTCTTCGTGGTTATGGCGATGGACAACTTGAGATTCACGGTCCTCTGAACAAACTTGATGTAGAAGGTGAAGTCGACCTTGATTCTGCTTTCCTTGTCAGTGTACCTTATGGCGTTGAACTCAGTTTCGACAATCGCCCTGTAAAGGTAAAGAACAGTCGTTTGCTGCTCGAGAATTTCAATATGTACGCTCACAACAGACAACCGCTTGTCCTTAATGGAAATATTGATTTCTCGGATACTGAGAACATGACAATCGATATGCGAATGTCGGCACGTAACTTCCTTTTGATTGATGCGAAGGAGAATCGTAGAAGTGAGGCTTTTGGTAAGGCGTATGTCAATTTTGATGGTAGGGCAACGGGGCCGTTGGCAGCAATCAAGATGCGAGGAAAACTCGATGTTCTTGGTTCATCTGATATCACTTACATCATGCGTGATACTCCATTGACAACCGATAACCGCCTTGATGAACTTGTCAAGTTCACCGACTTCAACGACCCAGAAGAGGAGACTGTGGCTAAACCTGCTATTGACGGTCTTTATGTGGATATGTCAATTAATATCGACCAAGGTGTTCGTTGCTTCTGTGCGTTGAATGCTGTGAAGTCCAACTATGTTGATGTTATAGGTGGTGGTACCCTTCGTTTTGTCATGAAGGGTGGTGATATGCGTATGACTGGCCGATACACTATCTCGAGTGGTGAGATGAAATACTCACTTCCTGTCATTCCATTGCAGACATTCAATATTGAGGATGGCTCGTATGTTGAGTTTACGGGCGATGTGATGAATCCAACGCTGAACATCACTGCAACAGAGAATATTAAGTCGAATGTCAGCGATGGCAATTCAACTCGTGGAGTGCAGTTTGAGACTGGCGTTGTCATTACTAAGACACTCAACGATATGGGTCTTGAGTTTGTCATTGATGCCCCTGAGGACTTTACAATCCACAGCGACCTTCAGACAATGTCGAAGGAGGAGCGCGGAAAGATTGCAGTTTCAATGCTCACTACGGGTATGTATCTGTCTAATTCAAATACCGACTTGTCTGTCAATTCGGCATTCAGTTCTTACCTCCAGAGTGAAATCAACAGTATTACTGGCAATGCCCTCCGTACTCTCGACCTCTCAATAGGTCTTGACAATACAAAAGACGCTGCAGGACAGTTGCATACCGACTATTCGTTCAAGTTTGCCAAGCGTTTCTGGAACAACCGTGTTCGTCTTGTTGTTGGAGGAAAGGTTTCTTCAGGAACATCGCAGACACAGAGCCTCTTCGATAATCTTGCCCTTGAATACCGCCTCGACCAGAGTGCCAACACCAATGTGAAGGTGTTCTATGAGCGTCAGGTCTACGATTACCTCGAAGGCTATGTAGGTGAATATGGTGTGGGTCTTGTTTGGAAGCGCAAACTCGAGAACCTTGGCGATATATTCCATATTCTCAGAAAGCAGAACCATAACCTCATGCCTGTGCCTGCCGACACAGTGAAAGTGAAGAAAGGAGATGAGGAATGATGAAGAATAAAATGATATTCACTAATAAGAATACATATAGAAAATGTTCGTGCGTACGAAGATGGTTTACTGTTTCTGCCGTCTTTGCTGTCCTTGCTGTTGTTGCTGGTTGTTCTTCGACAAGTTCGTTGGAGGAAGGCGAGCAACTGTATATAGGTACGAAGAGCATCAAATACTCAAACTACGAACAGAATGCCCATTTCATTGCCACTCAAGAGGAAATAAATGCCAGTCTTGCTGCTGCTCCGAATGGCGCCTTTATGGGTAGTTCGTCTATGCGTCTTCTTCCATGGCGACTTTGGCTCTATAATGCTACAGTAGGTAAGGAGGGCACAATTTCCAAGTGGCTCAACTCATCTTTCGGTGATGCGCCAGTGCTTATGTCCGATGTCAATGCAAAACTGAGGGCATCGGTTGCGAAGTCTATGCTCAATTCCTACGGCTATTTCCACGGAAAGGTTGATTATGAGGAGATTACGCAGAAGAATCCACTTGAAGGAAAGATAGCCTACAACATTGATTGTGGCCCTTTGTTCCGATATGATTCCATTGCGTATGTGAACTATCCTGTGCAGATGGATACACTCATTATGCAGACTCTGGATAAGGCATTGATAAAGAAAGGTGACGGATTCAGTGTGTCAGAACTTGACCTTGAACGCCAGCGCCTTGCTAAGTTGTTCCGCAACAACGGATTCTATTTCTACGAATCGGGTTATTCTTCGTATCTTGCTGACACGATAGCTGTGCCTGAGAAGGTGCAACTCCGCCTTCAGTTGGCCGATTCTCTCGACCAGAATGTCTATAAGAAATGGTACATTGGCAAGACTGACATCTACCTTCGAAAGGCATCTGAGCACGAGACAACCGACACCGTCAGTCGTCGTTCGCTTACTGTTCATTTCAATGGCAAGCGTTCGCCAATCCGTACCCGTTCTATTCTTGCTGATATGAAATTGCGCCGCGGTCAGCCTTACAGTGAAGAACTCTACGCAGAGTCAATGGCGCGCCTTACGGCTAACAATACATTCTCGATGGTTGATATATCCTTCGAACCTCGTGATACTACAGCTTCCGGGCGAAACCTGTTGGATATGAGGATTGACTGTATCTTCGACAAACCATATACGCTGAGTCTTGAAGGTAATGTGACGGGCAAGACTTCAAGTCGAATTGGTCCTGGTGCTGAGTTGAAGTTCACCAAGAAGAATGCTTTCCGTGGTGCTGAGAACCTCTCTTTCAATCTCTATGGCTCATACGAATGGCAGATTGGTGGTTCGGGTTCAACCAACAAACTGGGCTTGAATTCTTATGAGTATGGTGGCGACATCACACTTGAAATTCCACGCCTTGTCCTTCCTGCGAAGATTCTTCGTCGTTGGGATTATCAGCCTTCAACTGTACTCAAGGCATCAAATCAGGTAATTAGTCGTGGTTCATATTTCAATCGTCATATCATGTCGGGCGAGTTGACATATATGGTACAGCCTTCTGAAGTAAGCAAGCACATTTTCTCGCCAATCATTCTTGAGTATGACTACATGAACAGAAAGTCGGCTGAGTTTGATACGATTCTCAACAATAACCCTTATCTGAAGATGTCGATGAAGGACCAGTTTATTCCTAAACTGCGATACACATATACTTACACATCACCATCACGCTTCCGTAATCCTATCACTTGGGAGACGACTTTCTCTGAGTCGGCCAATTTGATTTCCGGAATCTATTGCATAGCAGGAAAGGGATGGACAGAGAAGAACAAGCATATCCTGAAGAATCCTTATGCACAGTTTGTGAAACTTGAGACCGACTTCACTAAGAAGTGGCGAATTGGTGAGAAGGAAGACATTGTTGCCCATGTGAATGGAGGAATAATCTATTCGTATGGCAATTCCGAAGAGGCTCCTTACTCTGAGCAGTTCTATGTGGGTGGTGCCAACAGCATCCGTGCCTTCTCAGTAAGAAGCATAGGTCCTGGTCGTTATCACACCGATCAGGCAGGAGCATCTTATCTTGAGCAGACAGGTGACATCAAATTCGTTGCAAACCTTGAATATCGCCCTCATTTCTTTGGCAGTTTATATGGTGCAGTGTTCCTTGATGCTGGTAATGTGTGGGCGATGAAGAGCAACGAAACGCGTGGTCAGGAGTCGGTGTTCAAATGGAATAGTATTCTTAAGGACATGGCGTTGGCGACTGGTATTGGTATTCGTTACGACCTTGATTTCTTTGTAATCCGTATTGATTGGGGTGTCGGTCTTCACATGCCATACGATACAGGCAAGTCGGGATTCTTCAACATCCGTCGTTTCAAGGATGTTCAGAGTCTTCATTTAGCAGTAGGATATCCATTCTAAAACTGATTTATTTGGTGTTATTCTGCCCTAAACGCTTATTATCAGTCGTTTTATACCGGAAATTCGTTTTTTCTTTGTACCTTTGCAGAAGAAATAACAAATAAAAGAAAATAAAAAAATGAAAGCATTTGTATTCCCTGGTCAGGGTGCTCAGTTCACAGGAATGGGCAAAGACCTCTACGATTCTAATCCAATTGCAAAGGAACTTTTTGATAAGGCAAACGATATTCTCGGTTTTGAAATCACAAAGGTGATGTTCGAAGGTACTGCTGACGAGTTGAAGCAGACAAAGGTTACACAACCTGCAGTATTCCTTCATTCCGTAATCAAGGCCCTCACTCTTGGCGAGGAGTTTGATGCAGAGATGGTTGCTGGTCACTCTCTTGGTGAGTTCTCTGCACTCGTTGCTGCTGGTGCCCTTTCTTTCGAGGATGGTCTTCGTCTCGTTTCTGCTCGTGCTCAGGCTATGCAGAAGGCTTGTGAGGCTGCTCCTTCAACAATGGCAGCTATCATCGCTCTGCCAGATGCTACTATCGAGGAGATTTGTGCTCAGGTTTCAAAGGAAGGCAACATTGTTGTTCCTGCTAACTATAACTGCCCTGGTCAGTTGGTTATCTCTGGTAATATCGATGCCATCAACGAGGCTTGTGAGCAGTTGAAGGCTGCTGGCGCAAAGCGTGCTCTTCCACTCCCAGTGGGTGGTGCTTTCCACTCTCCACTCATGCAGCCTGCAAAGGACGAACTTCAGGCAGCTATTGAGGCTACTGAGTTCCACACTCCAAAGTGCCCAATCTATCAGAATGTTGATGCTAAACCTCACACCGATCCTGCAGAGATCAAGCAGAACCTCATCGCTCAGCTTACTGCTCCAGTAAAGTGGACATACGAAGTTCAGCAGATGATTGCCGACGGTGCTACCGACTTCACAGAGTGTGGTCCTGGCAAGGCTCTTCAGGGCATGCTCGTAAAGATCAACCGCGAAGTGACAGTTTCTGGTATTCAGTAATTTTTAATTAGGAATATAATCGCCCACCTCAGTCGCCTTGATTGGGGTGGCGTTTTGATTAATATGGACAAGATAATTATCTATCAGGTTTTCACGCGTCTTTTTGGCAATAAGAACACAACCAACAAAGAAAATGGTTCTCTCGCGGAGAATGGTACGGGTAAGTTTGCCGATTTTGATACTAAGACTCTCAAGCGTATTAAGTCTCTTGGTGCCAATTATATATGGTACACAGGCGTGATTCGTCATGCTACTGCCACTGATTATTCTTCCTTTGGCATTCCTCGTCAGCATCCATCTGTTGTGAAGGGTAATGCTGGTTCGCCTTATGCCATCTGCGACTATTATGATGTTGATCCCGACCTTGCAACAGATGTTGCCAAGCGAATGGAGGAGTGGGAGAGTCTTATCGACCGTTCTCACAAGGCAGGTTTGAAGGTTGTCATGGACTTTGTTCCAAATCATGTCGCTCGTCAGTATCGTTCTATTGCCAAACCAGCAGGTGTTCAGGACCTCGGTTTTGATGATAATACCCATTGGCATTTCTCTCCACAAAACAATTTCTACTATTGTGTTGACGAGGACTTCGTGTCGCCTAATGGTGAGGGATATGTGGAGTCGCCTGCTCGTGCAACGGGTAACGATGCTTTCACTTCCCGTCCTTCAATCAATGACTGGTATGAGACCGTGAAACTCAACTATGGTATTGATTATAACGATTGGTCGGGCCATGCTTCTGAGCATTTCTCGCCAGTACCAAGCACATGGCTCAAGATGACGGAAATACTTCTCTTCTGGGCTGGTAAGGGTGTTGATGCCTTCCGTTGCGACATGGCTGAGATGGTGCCTTGTGCTTTTTGGCATTATGCTTCGCAGAAACTGAAAGAGGCTTATCCTCAGATTCTCCTCATTGGCGAGGTTTATAACCCAGCTCAGTATCGCAACTATCTTGCTGCTGGTTTCGACTATCTCTACGACAAGGTGGGAATGTACGATACTCTTCGTGCCATTACTTGCGACCAGTGTTCTACTGCAGCCATCACACAGCAGTGGCAGACTGTTGATGATATTCGCGACCACATGCTCTATTTCCTTGAGAACCATGACGAGCAGCGTATTGCTTCCGATTTCTTTGCAGGCAATGCACAGAAGGCTATCCCTGCACTCATCATCTCGGCACTTCTCTATAAGAACCCACTCATGATCTATGCCGGTCAGGAGTTTGGCGAGAAGGGAATGGACAAGGAAGGTTTCTCAGGCAAGGACGGTCGTACAACGATATTCGACTATTGGTGTGTTGATTCTCTGCGCCGTGGATATTATGATCGCCGTAAACTGACTTCAATTGAAAAGTCGTTAGAGGCTGAGTATCAGAAAGTTCTGAATATTGCTAATAAGGATAAGGCTGTCAGCGAGGGACTTTCTTACGACCTTATGTATGTCAATCCTCAGCTTGCCCCAGATCAGTATGCGTTCCTCCGTAGTACTCAGGTCAAGGGTAAAACTCAGGCTATGCTTGTTGCCGTTAACTTCTGCGATTACGATCAGGCTGTAGACATCCACATTCCTGCCCATGCGTTTGACTATCTCTCCCTTGCCGAAGGTGAGATAGAGGCTGTTGATTTGCTTTCCGGCAATAAGACAATCCTCAACTTGAAGAAAGACTCCGCCTTCACCGTCACCCTTCCCGCAAATGGTGGTGTGGCATTGAAGTTCTAAGGAAATAATAGCGAGTGGGCATTGCCTAAAAGCAAGTAAATCTACCTCCATAGAGGTTATACCGTTATACCGTTATACCGTTATACCGTTATACCCCCGGGTATATCCTATAAAGAAAGGGTAAAAAGTATTAATTCCATTATATAAATTGAAACAACAATTACTCTGTCGAAAATTATGTATTGGGAACTGATGGTTATACCCATATGGTATAACGGTATAACGGTATAACCTCTAAATAAAACGTTGATTATCAGGTAGTTGGCGATATACCAAGGTTATACCCTTATACCATGCCTTCTACTCATTTCACTGAAATGACCTCATCTCCACTATGCGTAGTGCTCCTCATTCAACAGAAATGTGCCCCTCATTCCACTGAAATGTACGAGCGCGTTTTGGGTTCTTGTTAGTGGATGGTGATTTTTTCGATGATATTTGTTCTCACACTTGGTTTTGTTTCGCCTCCAATATAATATAATAAGGTGGAATCGCCACAAGAAACAATTATTGCTCCGGCACGCGCCAACTTCTGCGAATGAAGCGGGACTTCACGCCACTCCTTTTTCTTGGTGTCAAAAACAAACATATCAGGGTTGAAACGATACCATTCGGGGTCTTTCTTCAGATAGTCCTCCTTCTTTACCAAAGTGTAACGCCCACTGATGGCATCAAGGAATATGTCCTTGTTCACGCCTCCCAAACAGATGATGTCGGAACCAACAGCAATGGCAGTGCCGCCGGATAAGCTGACCCCCTCCTTGCTCCCCCTGCTTAGGGGGAGAGTAGGTGAAGTGAGTACCGTCCAACATTGGATATTGGTGTCAAAGTAATAGCCGTCAGTATGCACAACACTATTTTCGCCATCGGCAAAGAATCCACTCCAGATATATAACTTTCCATCAACCGCAGCACAGACGGGTTGAACGCGTGGCTTGCCCGGAATGTCTCCTGCCAATGTGCAGGTTCCATTATTCAAGTCGTATTTCCATAGGGCAGTTGAGGGTTTTCCATTCTGGTTTCCTCCAAAGATGTATACCTTTTCTCCTGAAAGAGCCCCCGCCATATTATCTACTGTAAAAGGCAATGAAGGTAGTTGCTTGACAATGGCTTTTCCCTCGTTGATATGAACACTATAGACAATGGAAAGGCTATGTTCAGTATTGTTTCCTCCCAAGAAGATAAGGCTGTCGCCACTTGCGATGCTCACACCATAAGCCACTGGTTCCTGCAGATATCCAATGAGTTTCCAGTCAAGGTTGTCGTTTCTGATATCGGCTGAATAGATGCCCTGATAGTATCGTTTCTTTCCTGGTTCAGGGAAATTGCAACCACCTGCCATAATAAGGTTGTCACCTATGCAACCAGCAAAACAGGCAGAAACACCTAACGCATAACCATCTTCGGCAGAAGGAAATCCCTTAATATCAGAAATTTCTGCTCTCGGTGAATACGCCACCTTCTTCGTTGCACAGCCAGAAAGGAAGACTGTGCATAATAAGAGAAGGAGAAAAGGCTGCGCTTTCTTCATCACGAAGTGTAAGTGATTATTCCTTGTTGTCGGTTGTAGGATTGAGGAAGTAGAGTTGCAAACCAAGAGCCACAAGAACGATGATGCTTAAGACTGCAAAACCAGTACCGAGCGACATACCACTCTCGTTCCAACGACCAAGTAGATAGGTGATGGCCGAACCTGCAAACACACCTGCCATGTTGAGGATTCCGTAGGCAGTGGCTCTGTGACGAGGTGCCACGAACTGACAGAGGATAGGCATGTTGTTTGTGTCGAAGATACCAAAACCAATACCGAACAACATTCCTGCTGCAAGAATGACAGGGAGCGTGTTGCCAATGCCAAGGAGAATGAGTGAAGGTATTGTTAGCGAAAGACCTATAGCACCTGTATAGACACGACCTTTGAGGTTGCGCTTCACCCAACGATCGGAGAGCGAACCACCAATCAACACGCCAATGAACGACGACATGGCAATGGTGATTGTTGCCATAGGACCAGCCTGCGACATTGGAATGCCGAGATTGCTTGCAAAGAGGGTAGGGAGCCAGTTCTTTGTTGCCCACCCCGGAAGACTTGGTACTGAGAAATAGATGAGGATGATCCAGAAAGGCAGACTGCTGAGCAACAGCGAGAACACCTTCAGCGGATTTTCCTTCTTCGTTGGATTCTTGGCAAATGCCTCTGGTTCAACGACATTTCTTTCCTTTTCCTTGAGGAACACAATCAGCACAAGTGCATAGACACAACCAATAAGACCAAACAGATGGAATGCTGTGTGCCAAGAGAACGATGCTGCAAGAGTGGCACCAAAACCACCCAACGCCTGTCCCATATAGATACCCGTCATGTGAACACCAACGGCGAGAGAACGCGACTTACCCGTATGGTAATCGGCAATCAAAGCCAGTCCGGCAGGCATATACAACGCCTCGCTGACACCCATGAAAGCACGGAGGAACAGCACTTGGTTATAGTTCTGGGCAAAACCCATGAGCAGTGTCACAGCCGACCAAACGAAGAGACTTCCAACGATGAGCCACTTGCGGTTGAGACGGTCGCCAATGAATCCAGAGATAGGACTCATGACACCATATATAATAAGGAACACGGACATGAGGAAACCAAAGGCTTCGGCACTCTGGAGTTCAACGATGTCCATTCCCATAGCCTGCTGCATTGTTGACAGCATCTGGCGATCCATGTAGTTGAGCAATGCCACTACCCACAGCAGGGCAACTACGAGCCAAGGATAGAATTTCTTGTCTTTCATATTATTCAGATAGCATTCTTGAACAAAGGATATAGCATTGGGTCATCATACGCGCAATGTGGAAAGGCCCCTTGAAGATGTTACCCTTCGCAGTCTGTGCCACACTACCATCGCGATGGAGATAGCCATACCACTCGCCATATTCGCGGTCAGGGAAATGAGCATAAGTCCAGTCGCTTATCTGGCGGTGCATCTTCAGATATTTCTCATCGCCCGTTGCCTCGTAGGCATAGAGAGTAGCGATGATAGCCTCTGTCTGTGGCCACCAGAACTTCATGTCCTGAGAGTAGTCCTGCTGAGGATAACCCTTGCAGTCGCGGAAATTGATGATACCGCCGAACTCATCGTCCCAACCCCATTTCCACGACCAGTCGAGAATGGTGAGAGCCATGTCGAGCATCTCTTTATTGTTGCGATGACGAGCCTCTTCCATAATGAACCAGGCTGTCTCGATGCAATGACCAGGGTTGATGAGGCGACCATTGATATTATCAATGAACTCGCCCTCAGGACCAACACATTCAAGCAGAGCCTCAAACTCTGGATGCATGAAATATTGACGGAGTTTCTTAATTGAGATGTCAATACGCTCGCTGAGGATAGGATCATTGATGGCAGCACGAATTCTTGATGCGGTGTTGACAAGAATCATTGTGATGGAATGCCCCTGACTCTTCATCGTGTCAAGGTATTTCGCCTCAAGGAATCCCGGAGTTTCAAGCATACGGATTATGCTTTTGAAGATTTCAAGGGCACGCTCTGCATAGTGCTTATCGCCAGTGGCAATGCTATATTCCGACATTGCGATGGCAGCAAAACCTTCAGAGAAGACATAACGACGCTTGCGAAGAGGAGTACCGTCGGCCATTACCTCAAAATACATGTGCCCGTCGGTATCAAAGCAATGAGCCTCAATGAAATCAATACAACTCTTTGACGCCTCAAGGAATGCAGGATTCTTCTCTACATTATTATATGCAAAGGCGGTAGTGAAACCGAAACGGCCCTGAAACCACACGCTCTTGGTTGTGTCCATTATCTCGCCTTCGCGTGTGAGGCAAGTGTAAACACCACCATTGACGCGATCAAGTCCATGCTCAAGCCAGAAAGGCATGATATCGTTGAGGAGATCTTCCTTATAGAGCTCTTTCCAATACTCTAAATACTTCTTTGGGTCCATAGTATTCGGGATGATGGATTTAGAATTTATTACAACGCTCAAAGAAGTTGATAGCCTCAAGTTCTTTCTTCATGGCAGCCTCTTCCTCGTCGGTCATATTGCGGAATGGCACACGGTTTGGACCAAGGTCGAGACCAATGAGTTTCATGATTCGCTTACCACCAACAATATTACCGCGATAGTTGCAGATGACATTGATGACCTCCTGCGAGAAGTTCTGCAGTTCGCGAGCCTTCTCAATATCACCAGCATTCCAAGCATCGATGATACCAACAAGGTTGCAACCATTATAGTTGGTAGTGCCACCGATACCACCGCGAGCACCACCCTGAGCGAGTGAAGGAAGGATTGTCTCGTCCTGTCCGTGGAGCATATCGTATTTGCCATCCTTATAAAGACGGCACTGGTTGTACTCGTAGAGACTCTCGAAGGTGTACTTGATACCAGCGAAGTTAGGGATACGACCATCAACAGCCTTCAGTAAGTCAAGCATTGGAAGGAATGCACCATTGAAAGCAGGGATGTGGTAATAGTAGAATGGGAGTTCTGGAGCAGCGGCTGCAATAGCCTCGCAGTATTTCACAAGTTCCTCAATGCGACCAATCTTGGGGAATGGAGGAGCCATTGAACCAATGCCCCATGCACCAATCTTTGCTGCATGTTCAGCAAGTTTCACACTCTCGCGAAGACAACAACTGCCCACATGCACAATGACCTTGAATCCTTCTGGCTTGGCAACCATCCAAGCCTCTGCAACCTTCATTCGTTCCTCGGTGGTGAGCATATAGCCTTCGCCCGAAGAACCATTTATGAATACGCCCTTAAGGCCGTTCTTTTCAAGCATCTTGGCATAAGCAGGTATAGGTTCGAGATTTACATCACCATTTGCATAAAAAGGAGTGAATGGTGCATCAATGAGTCCAATAATTTTTTCCATATTGTTTAGGTTTTATTGTTATTTGAATAGGTGTAGGTGTTAATTAAAGTGTTCCAAACTCATAGCCCTGTTCTATGAGCCAGTCGAGGCATTTCGGTAGGGCAGTTTTGAGTTTGTCAATACTCTTTAGAGAGTCGTGGAATGTGATGATGCTACCGTTTCGAGCATAACGTCTGATATTGTTGACCACATCGTCGGCAGTGAGCAGTTTTGAGTAGTCGCGGGTAACAAGGTCCCACATCACCACCTTGTATTTTCTGCTCAGCCATGCATATTGAGAGACGCGCATCCATCCATGAGGAGGACGGAACAGTCGGGCCTTCTCGCCAAGCATCTCATCGCATTTCCTGATGTTTGCCTGATAAGTCCTTATGCTGTGCTTTGCACCACCCATGTGGTTATATGTGTGGTTTCCTATGACATGACCATCATTGACCACCATCTGGAAAACATCTGGGTGCTTGTGGATGTTGTCGCCAACAACAAAGAATGTGGCTTTTATTCCTCTTTCGCGCAGGCATTTGAGAATAAAAGGAGTAGCCTCAGGAATAGGACCGTCATCGAAAGTGAGGTACACCTTCTTTTCTTTTCTGTCCATTCTCCAGAGGGCTTTTGGATAAAGCCAACGAAGCCACATTGATGGTTGTTCTATCAGCATAAGAGTATTGTTATAATGCCTCCCCACCGAGTTGGGAGGGAGGCACTATTGTTGTAGTTCTGTTATTCGTATTCCATTGGCTGACCGCCCTTTGCAAGATATGCCTCGTTGAGACGCTCAAGTACAGCATATTGCTTATTGGCGAAGTCCTGATCAACAATCTCTGTCACCTGACGAACCTGGTTCATGATGTAGAACTGTATCAGAATGTCGCGCTGAGAGAGGTCGAAGTCGTTACCGTTGAGCGACATATAGTATGTTGCATACTGGAATGCGTTCTTCCAAACCTCATTGTTGATTTCAAGAGCCTTCTGCTTCATACCAAGCAATCCGTATGCCTTGGCAAGGTCGGCAGCACCACTCATATAGTCAAGTGGGATGTTATAGCCAGGAAGTTCCTTCATAGCCTTGTCAAGCACCTTCTTCGCCTTGTCATTCTTGCCCTCGGCGATGAGTTTGAGTGCAAGCTGAGCAAACAGATGACGGTGAGTGCAGCACATACGCATCACTGTCTCGTCGATATATACGCCTGGAGTGCTCATGCCACCATATTTGTAGCGAGTCATCATATTGGTGTAGGTCTTCTCTGTATCAAAGTTCTTCACGCCACCCTTGTTTGTGGTGAACGGAGTGATTCGGTTAGCAAGACCTTCCTGTACGAAGTTGTCGCCGAGGTTCATATAATTGTCAGAACCAACAGTCATCGCTACATAGATAGGACGAGTCCAGTTAGAGTTGGCAATGAGTTCAAGCATCATCAAGTCACCCTTGTAGAGAGCACGCTTACCAGAAAGCGAGATGACCATCTTATCAGGGATGGTGTCGCTTGCCATAAGCATTCCACTCTTGCGAACAGCCTCTTTGTCGATAGTGACATAAACGGTGTCGGTAGGAATTATGTGAAGGTCGTTAGTCCTTGGCTTGCGAACCCAGTATTCAAGAATGTTCTTCAACTCGAATGGCTCATCGCCAAACTGAGCCTTAGCCTCTGCAGGATTCTCAGCGTAGAACTTCAAAAGGTCATTCTTGTATGCAGGGTCGATTTCTACCATCTCGTTTGTACCAGAACAGTAGTCAAGACGAGGCCAGGTGATAGGCAATGCTGGTGAATCGTATGCAGGACGAATCATCTGGTCGATGTACCAGTCGGTCTGGAGGTAAGAGAGGTTACATACACGAGCATCTGTGCGAACACCTTCAACATCCTGATTGTACCACAATGGGAATGTGTCGTTATCACCGTTCGTGAAGATGATAGGGTTGCCCTTATCCTGAAGAGTCATCAGGTAATTCTGACCGAAGTCGCGACAAGTGTAACGACCAGAACGATCGTGATCATCCCAGTTCTGCGATGCCATCTGCACAGGAACGAGGAGACATACTACAGAGCATACTGCAGCAAGAGCAACTTCGTTTACGGTGATATTCTTAAGGTACTTGTTGCATGCCTTCTTGAGGAGGTCGATTGCTGCAACAACACCAAGACCACACCAGATTGCGAATGCATAGAACGAACCCGCATAAGCATAGTCGCGCTCACGAGGCTGACCAGGAGTCTGGTTGAGGTAGATGACGATAGCAAGACCTGTCATGAAGAACAGGAAGAACACTACCCAGAACTGGCGGATACCACGCTGTCCGCGGTAAGCCTGCCAGAAAAGACCAAGCAAACCAAGGAGGAGTGGGAGGCAATAGTAGACATTGTGTCCCTTGTTCTCCTTGAGTACATCAGGCAACTTGCTCTGATCGCCAAGACGAGCATTATCAATGACAGGAATACCGGTAATCCAGTTTCCGTTCTCAAGTTCGCCATTGCTCTGGAGGTCATTCTGACGACCACAGAAGTTCCACATGAAGTAACGCCAGTACATGAAGTTACACTGGTATGAGAGGAAGAAACGGATATTGTCCCACTGTGATGGAACCTTCACCATTATGGTTTCTCCACAACGATCATAAGGCACTTCACTACCATTTACGCCTCCCAACCAGTCCTCATACTGCTGACGATGACCAGCATCGTGCATACGAGGGAAGAGCATATTCTGTGCGTAGTTGTACTTAACCTTGTGGCTTACTACGAAGTAAGAGTCCTTCTCGTCAGCACTTGCCTTCTCCTTACGCTGCCATATTGGTGCTTTCTCAGTCTTCGAAGGAACACACATATTACCTTCAACATTCAGTTTCACCTGCGATGTATAAGCCTGACCATAGAGCAATGGACGATCGCCATACTGATCGCGACTGAGGTAATTACCAAGTGTGAAGATATCCTCTGGCGAGTTCTGGTCCATTGGAGGGTTGGCAGAAGAACGAATCACGATGAGGGCGTAAGTAGAATAGCCAATCATCAACATCAGCATACAGAGCAATGTAGTGTTCTTGATGCGTGCAGAGATGAGTGGGATAAGCTTCTTGTCGGACTTCTTCTTGAAGTTGAGCACAAACCAGAGGATCACCAATACCACTGCACCGATGATTGCTGCGCTCCATCCGTAGCCGTAGAAAGGTACGCCGAGCATGCCAAATGCCACAAGGAACGAGATGTTCTGGAGTTTTTCCGACTTCTCTGTGTATGTGACATATATTGCCCAGCAAACACTTGCTACAAGGAGGAAGATGTAGATGATCTCTCCTGTGTTGAATGGCATGTGGAGAGTGTTCACGAAGAACAATTCGAACCAACCGCCAACAGTGATGATTCCTGGTACTACGCCATAGAGAACCGCTGCTACAACAACGAATGAAATGAGCAATGCAAGGAGCGAACCTTTCACCTCGATATTTGGGAACTTCTTGTAGCAAAATACCAAAACGATGGCAGGGATACAAAGGAGGTTGAGGAGGTGAACACCGATTGATAGACCAGTCATGTACATGATGAGCACAAGCCAACGGTCAGAATGAGGCTCGTCTGCATGGTCTTCCCATTTCAGGATAAGCCAGAATACAATAGCGGTAAATGCGCTTGAGTAGGCATAAACCTCTCCCTCCACGGCTGAGAACCAGAATGTATCACTGAATGTGTAGATTAATGCACCTACAGCACCTGAACCCATAATAGCGATTGTCTTTGCCAATGACATGTCTTCCCACTCCTTGACAACGAGTTTGCGAGCAAGGTGAGTTATTGACCAGAACAGGAACAGAATGGTTGTTGCCGACAGAAGGGCACTCATAGTATTGACCATTCGGGCAACCTGTGATGGATCGCTTGCCAACTGGCTGAAAAGGTTTGCTGTGAGCATGAAGAATGGTGCGCCTGGTGGGTGACCAACTTCAAGCCTGTAACCTGTAGTGATGAACTCAGGACAGTCCCAGAATGAGGCTGTTGGCTCAATGGTAGAGCAATAAACAACGGCAGCGATGAGGAATACAACCCATCCCAGAATGTTGTTTATCAGTTGATACTTTTTTTGCATTTTGTTATTTGTTTGAATTATTACTCTGTTTGATAGTCTTCGTATTTCCACGCGGACTTGTAAGGTCTCATCTATGATGAGTCCATAATCTATGCAAAATTAATAAGAAAAATGCAGAAAGAAGAATAGGAATGTAAGAATTATGATATCTTAATAGTTGAAAGCTATTAAAACAACCAGTCTGCTCCGAATATCAAGAGCCAATAGCGCAAAAACTTACCGATAGTGATTGATAATAGTGAGATGATGATATTGGCGCGAGTGAAACCGAGTACAATAGTAATGGCACTGCCTAAAATAGGCAGAAAAGAGAAAAATCCCATCATTGCACCTCGTCCCGCCATGAAGCGTTCGGCTTTCTCAATGTTTTCTTTCTTCACATGAAACCACTTCTCCAACCAGTCAAGACGCCCCATTCGGCCAATGCAATAGTTGAATACTGACCCAAGTACATTTCCAATAGTTCCGTATATGACCAATGGCCAAGGTTCCAATCCTGCAGCCCACAAACCGAGCATGACGGTCTCGCTGCTGAAAGGAAAGAAACTTCCAGCAAGGAAGGCCGCAATGAGCATGCCCCAATAGCCGTAATTGAGAAAGAAATCAATCAGGAAATCCATTGTGTCTTGTGTCTAAGGTATCAGAAAAACCAAGTATTTAAAACTGTTATTGTCAGGATTGCCACCAGTACACCATAGAAAGACATATTGGTCAGCCATGAATTTGTGAATGTGAAGAAATGTGCCGCTAATGGTGCAACGGTGATTATCAACAACCTGAGCAGAATGTCTTCATGCTGAGGCTGCAGAATGATAAACACGAGTGAACAGAGAAATAATGTCATTATGACATTGTAGAACATTCGTGTCTTGATGTTGTCGGAGAAACTGACGCTCAGGAAATGGAATGTGCCTATGATACCAATAATTGTTACAAGCAGTAGCGGGATGAACAGGGTAGGGGTGAACAATCCCTCAGTCAGAGGACCAAACTCTGCAATACTCAAAATATGATTGAGCACTACCTCCGGATATCCTTCGTAGAAACAATAGGCAGTCCAGAACCAATACGGAAGAATCAATCCAAAGATTGATGCTACAAGAACTTTCAAAGAACCCATCTGGAGGGATGTGAACATCAGAATCCAAATGAAAGGGACGAAGAAAAGAATCTGTATGAATTGCGTGCTGATTCCACCTATGCAAAGGAATGCGTAGAAGATTGTTCCTACGGCTCTGCGGTCCTGATATGCTTTGAAAAGAAGCAATAGCATAATGATGAAAAGCAGTTGCACAACACCACCGCTTATTGATTCCTGAAGTTTTGGAACCATCAAAGTGAAGGCGAGAAACGAACACGACACCAATCGGCTGAATACACGAATCAAGGCATTACTATTGTTGAGGGTTACCATCAAGTAGGTGGAAACTCCTAACATCAGTATTTGAATCCAGTGACTCTGCAATTCCAAGCCGCTAATCAAGAGCATAACAACAGCATACACTACCGTTATCGGCAGTGTTGTTCGTCCTGTTGCAACCTTGTTTTGAAATCTCTTGATCACGGTTTCTATGCTATTAAAGTAAATGAAAGCCAATACTTATGAAAAGCACTGGCTTTCAGTGTATTACTATGATTGTTATTTTTTAGAGGTCCTGACCTATGTCGCGACGGAAATAACGGTCGGTGAACTGAATCTTCTGAGCCTCGCAGAAACTCTTTGCAAGAGCCTCGGCCTTGTCTTTTCCGTAAGATGAAACAGCGATTACACGACCACCGCTTGTCACAACTTCACCATCCTTCATTGTTGTTCCTGCATGGAAGACAATGCTGCCCTCAACTTCATTGATGCCTGTAATAGGGTAACCCTTTTTGTAAGCCTGAGGATAACCACCACTTACAAGCATTACGCATACTGCAGCACGCTCGTCAAATTCAATTGTACGCTCGTTGAGATTGCCTTCAGCCACACCTTCAAACAAGTCAACTATGTCGCTCTTAAGACGAAGCATTACACTTTCAGTTTCTGGATCGCCCATTCGGCAGTTGTATTCGATTACCATAGGTTCACCCTTCACATTGATAAGGCCGAAGAAGATGAAGCCCTTGTAGCAGATATTCTCCTCTGCAAGCCCTTCAACAGTAGGGCGGATGATACGATCTTCCACCTTCTGCATCCACTCCTTTGTGGCGAATGGAACTGGCGAAACAGAACCCATACCACCGGTGTTGAGGCCAGTGTCGCCCTCGCCAATACGCTTGTAGTCCTTTGCCTCAGGCAGAATCTTATAGTTCTTTCCATCGGTAAGAACGAAAACAGAACATTCAATACCCGAAAGGAATTCCTCAATGACAACGCGTGATGAAGCATTGCCAAACATTCCACCGAGCATTTCCTTCAATTCAGCCTTTGCCTCTTCGAGGGTAGGGAGAATGAGAACACCCTTACCAGCGCAGAGACCATCAGCCTTGAGTACATAAGGTGCCTCAAGAGTCTCGAGGAACTTCAATCCTTCCTCAAGATGCTCACCATCAAATGTCTCATATGCTGCAGTTGGGATATTATGGCGTTTCATGAATTCTTTGGCGAAATCCTTACTGCCCTCAAGAACAGCACCAGCCTTTGAAGGACCGATAACAGGAATTGCCTTTGTTCGCTCGTCATTGAGGAACTCATCATAGATGCCTTTTACCAATGGATCCTCAGGACCAACAACTACCATATCTACCTTGTTCTCAAGAACGAAAGTCTTGATAGTCTCAAAATCGTCGGCCTTGATTGCCACATTCTCGCTTACACACTGTGGTGTACAAGTGCATCCAGCACAAGCAAGACCTTGTGTACCTGCGTTTCCTGGTGCAATGAAGAGTTTCTCACACTTGCTGCTCTGAGCAATTTTCCAAGCGAGAGCGTGCTCACGACCGCCTGAACCTAAAAGTAATATTTTCATGTCTTATTTCAGATAATCTTCAAAATACTGGGTAATTCTCTCATGCAGATGCACACTCTTGTGGCCCGCCATGTTGTGACCTTCGCCCGGATAAGCGAAGAAGTCAGGTTGTGTGCCTGCTTCTGCACAAGCGTTTAGGAACATCAATGCATGCTGAGGAACAACCGTTGGGTCGTTCATGCCAATGATAATCTGGAGTTTGCCCTTGAGGTTCTTTGCCTTCTCGATGAGGCTTGTCTGCTTGTAGCCCTCAGGGTTTGACTCTGGAGTATCCATATAACGCTCGCCATACATCACCTCATACCATTTCCAGTCGATAACAGGACCACCTGCAACACCCACCTTAAATACATCAGGATAGGTTGTCATGAGCGAAGTTGTCATGAATCCGCCAAAACTCCAGCCATGAACACCAAGGCGGTCGGCATCTACATAAGGTAATGACTTGAGGAAGTTGGCACCACAAATCTGGTCCTTCATCTCCTCCTGACCAAGATGACGGAATGTAACCTGCTCAAAGTCGCGACCACGATTCTCACTACCGCGGTTGTCGAGAATGAAGGTGATGTATCCCTTCTCAGCCATGTAAGTCTCCCAGTTGCGAGAGCCCCAATGCCAAGAAGCCTCCACATTGTGAGCGTGAGGACCACCATATACATAAACTACGGTTGGATATTTCTTCGTTGGGTCGAAATCAGCTGGTTTCACCATACGCCAGTAGAGGTCGGTAACACCATCAGCAGCCTTTATTGTGCCGCTTTCGAAGATTGGGTGATAGTAACCTTCCCATGGGTCAGGTGAGGTGGCGAGATTAATGCTCTTGCCAGTCTTTGTTGATGTAACGGCATAAGCACGAGGGGCATCAGGTTCCTGCCAAGCATCAATAAGGTATAAGCCATTCTCTGAAAGCGAAGCACGATGAACGCCCTTGCCATTATCGAGGAGTGTACGCTTCTTTGTCTTGAGGTTTACGCTGTAGATATTATTCTGCAAGTCGTGTGCCTCCTTAGATGTGATGATAATCGACTTTGTAGAAGGGCAGAAACCAACAATGTCGGTTACAACCCAGTTGCCAGAAGTAATCTGTCCGAGTTCCTTTCCGTTTACATCCATCAGATAGAGATGGGTGAAACCGTCCTTCCAACTCCAATAGATGAACTTGTTAGCATCCCAAGGAAGGAAAGTTATTGGATGCATTGGTTCAACATATTTCTCTGAATCCTCGGTGTAGAGAGTCTTCATCTTGTTGCCCGAAACAGCATCATATGCATCAAGCGTGCAATGATTCTGATCGCGATTCAACTCAAAAAGATAGAGTACAGCATTGTCAGGCGACCAAGCGATATTTGTGAAGTAACGGCCGGTCACATCACCAAGGTTCAAGTATGTTGTCTTTTCTGTCTGAAGGTCGAATATTCCCACAGTCACTTTGTGTGAAGTCATTCCTGCCATAGGATACTTGTCAGGTTCGTAGGTTGCCTCACGCTCAAAGGTGTTTACCTGAGGATAGTCAGCCACCATGCTCTGGTCCATACGATAGAAAGCAAGTCGCTGACCGTCGTTGCTCCAGAATGTACCATTCTCAATACCGAACTCATTGCGATGAACAGCCTGTCCGTAGACAATCTCGCGACTTCCGTCCTTTGAAATCTGCACCTCCTTGCCGTCAGCATACACAACGAAAAGGTTGTTGTCGCGAAGTACGGCTGTGGCACCAGAAGCCTTGCAATGCTCCAGTTCGCCATCAAGATATTCGCGTTTCTCAGGCAGATCAACCTCTTTTGCGTCCTTTCCGTTGAGAGGATTGATGAAACGAGTTTCCTCCTTTGTCTTATAGACGAGAGTGTTGCCCACCCACGAATAGTTGTGACGCTGTGGATAGAACTTTGCTGCATTCTTACCACCGAAGTTCAGTTCCTCGAGAGTCAGGAGTTTCTGTGCTGACATATTTGTTGCTGTCATAAGTGCTACGAGAGCAATAATTGCTGATTTAATCTTCATTGTCGAAAATCTTTTTGCGTTCCTGGAAGTTTGACTTGCGGTCTTTTGAGAATCCGCCACGACGATTGTCGCGGTCGCCTCGTGATGGTCTTGAGCCTCTTGAATCCCTAGAACCTCTAGAATCTCTGGAATTTCTTGAGTCTCTTGAGTCACGGCCACCTCTGTCGTCTCTTGAATCGCGCTTTCCGTAAGGTTTCTTGCCACCCTTATCACGCCACTCGCCTGTAAAACGCTCCTTGCGAGCCTCACGACGCTCTGTGCGACGCTCACGCTCTTCGTGCTCATTGCGACGCTCAAGAGAGTGGAATGTGAAACTTCTGATGTCTGCCTCTTCGTTCTCTTCCTGCTCGTCCATTCGCTTCTTGAACTCGCGGTTTTTCTTGAAACGATGCTTCTCGGCCATCATTCGCTTCTCCTCCTCAGTCTTTACGATACCACCTTCCTCGCGGAATTCCTTCATCTTTCCGTCGAACATCTGGTATTTGCGGAACTCACACTCGAGTGAGCCGTTGAAGAGAGGAGTCTTCAAAGAAGGCTTAAGGCCAATCTGCTGGAAACATTCCTCGCGATAAGACAATACCCAAGCCTCGTTGCCCTTGAACTCATGCTTCAGACGCTCACCAATCATGCGGTAAGTGCCGAGAAGGTCAGGGGTAGAGATACGCTCTCCATAAGGAGGGTTTGTTACGATGATTGCTGGATTTGCAGGTTGTTTGAAGTTCTTGAAATCCTGCTGAGCAATAGTGATGTCCTTTGAAAGACCAGCTGCTCTAACATTAAGAGCGGCAGTATTCACAGCCTTCATGTCAACATCATAACCGTAGATATGACCATTGAAATCCTTTTCGCGAGAATCATCATTATAGATTTCCTCAAAGAGGTCAGCGTCAAAGTCAGGCCATTTCTCAAAGGCATATTCCTTGCGGAAAACGCCAGGAGCCATATTGCGAGCGATAAGAGCAGCCTCGATAGGGAGAGTGCCCGAACCACACATTGGGTCAATGAAATCAGTCTCACCACGCCATCCTGTCATAAGAATCATACCGGCAGCAAGTACCTCGTTCAAAGGAGCCTCAACTGATTCCTGACGATATCCACGACGATGGAGCGATTCGCCCGAAGAGTCAAGGCAGAGAGTTGCATCTGCCTCTGCAATATGGATGTGAAGTTGGATATCAGGATTTGTGACCGAGATATTTGGTCGCTTGCCGAACTTCTCGCGGAAATAATCCACGATTGCGTCCTTCACCTTGTAGGTGACAAAGCGAGAGTTGCGGAATTCCTCAGAGTAGACAACAGAATCGACAGAGAAAGTCTTGCCCTCCTGAATGTACTGCTCCCATTCCATTTTCTTTATCTCGTCATACACCTCCTCGGCCGAGCGAGCCTTGAAATGGCGTATTGGTTTTAGCACGCGAATAGCGGTGTGCAATGCGAAGTTTGCACGATACATCATCGCCTTGTCGCCAGTGAAAGACACCATACGGCGACCGATTTGCACATCATTTGCACCCAGTTCAATGAGTTCTTGAGCCAGGATAGGTTCCAATCCCATGAAGGTCTTGGCAATTAATTCGAATTCCATTCTAAAAAGTAAGTTTTATAAAACAATGCAAAGGTACTAAAAAAAGATGAATTACAAAAATGAAAATCAAAAGATTTTTGAATTTTTTATGGCAATGATTTCAAGTGCCTTCTGGTGGTTGTGTTTTTCCTTGCAGTAGCCATTGAAATCGAACTCGATTTACAATTATTCTCCTTCCTATGCCCAGACATTCATTATTATTGTGAATTTTATTTACATGCAACTGATGCCGTTGTCATTTCAGTTAAATGAGCGTGTCATTTCACTTAAATGAGGAGGTCATTCCACTTAAATGAGGCGGTCATTTCGGTTAAATGACAAGATGAAATAAGCGCAATTGTAAGTGCTTGAAAATCAGTACTTCCAATCGCGCTATTATTGTGAATTGCAGTTCTATGGCTGCAAATGCGGTCTTGAATATTATTTACATTCCACGGAGGCGTGATTACATCATTTTGATGTATTTCTCGAATCCTCTCTTAATGCAAGGGATTCGGTAGATGCCCCATTCGAGAATCATGATGCTGACAATGCCGGTGAGAATGCCGCAGATGACATCAATCACATAGTGATGGCAAGTGTAAACGGCTGTCCACCAGATACCGGCAGAGATGATGAAGAAGCAGAGTGCTGTCCACTTGCTGCTCTTGTTGATGATGGCATAGATTGCTGCCACAAGAACATAAGCCGAATGAAGTGAAGGCAATGCCGCAAAGACATTTGAATTGCCCGAATATATGTTTGCAAACACAGGGAAAGGCATCAGGTTGTCAAAACGGTAGAGGTCGGCAACTGAACCTGGTGTGTTGAAAACAATCTCTGCACCATGTTCGAGTGTATACCAAGGTGGAGCGGCTGGGTGGACATAATACAATGCAAAACCAACCAGATTTACCCAAAGGAATGCTATTGACATACGAGCACTCTCGCGCTTCTTGCCCTTCACCCAAAGATACAATGAGTAGAAGAGAGGCACAGGTACCCAGCAGAGATAGAAGAATCCTGCGAGGAGGTCGGCCCAAGGAGCATTGTGCAGACGGAAGAACTCACCAGGGATGAGGCGGCCGAATTCGGTTGTGATGCCGAAGAAAGCACGCTCAGCCTCAAGGATTCCCGTTGTGTCGATAGGAGCCACTTTGTAGTTGGGCAGAAGTCGCATCCAGTCGTAACTGCAGGCAAAAATAAGCCATGGAGTAACGGCAAGAGTAAACTTCCTCGTTGGCTTTATTGCCACGAGAATGGCCCATATTATAATAAGGTATATGCTATAGAATGCCATTGTTTCAATTCTTAGAATGTAGCACGGAACATGAATCGGATGCCCCATTTTGGTGATGTAGGCAACTCGTTGTAGGTGAGTCGGCGAACATATTCCACATGCAGAATCTTGAAGATGTTGTGAATACCAACCACAGCCTCTACATAAGGCTTCTTCATGTCCATTATGTAACAGCCCTTTGGAACAGCAAACAGAGTGTTGTCTTCAGGGTTGAGGTAAGGGTTGTTCTTGTCCGAAAGACCGCCCCATAGAGCATTCACGCCGATATATTCGCGCCATTTCAGTTTCTTGATGAGAGGAATACGATTGAAAATCTTTCCGTTCAAGTCCCAAGACATCTCAATAGAGGCGAACTTATCGTTCAGGAACTCCATGTTGTTGATGAGTCGGAATGTCTCGTCCTCCATGATATAGCAGAGATTGGCACGAGGGGTGATGAGCAGAGGGTAAGGAACTTTGTTCCACTGATATCCACTCTTGAAGTATAAATCGATTTTACCCCACGACTTCATCCAGAAACGCTTATAGATTTCCAGTTCGGTCATGTTGTAGTTGTACTCACCGCCAAGGAATCCCGATATACCGCAAGTATGAGCGATGGTGAACACAGGGGCATCGAGATTGATTGGCAAACGACGCTGCTTGGTGTTGATGAATGTCTCACCAGGAGCAATTCGTATTGCGGCATGAACCTCGGTGGTGTGCAAGCCAACCTCAGGATTGGTCCATTCTGGGTTTGCCTCAGTGTCCTTGTACTGGTTTACAGGTGTGAAATGCATCTCGCCATAGCCAGTGTTGTATTCGCGCTTGATGCCGAGGGTTGTCTTGAAGCCCCATTCCTCCTCGCGTTCGAACTTCAGTTCCTGACGCTCGTAGAACATCATCTTGTCAATGTCGGCCCATTTGAATGCAGTAAACACATTATCCTTATCCGTGCGGATGAACTTATCAGAAGGCAGGCACACATCGCGCGACACATTCAAAGAAAGAGTGCGCTTAGGGAACTCACGAGGCAGGTAATCCTTCTTGTTGAAAGAGTAGGTGAGAGTACCGCTGTAGTAGTTCTGCTTTGATCCCCAACCACGAGCATAATATCCAGCAAGGAACCAATGAGGATTGAGGTTTGCCGTTGTCTGTGCAGACACACGAGTACGCAATCCGTCAATGAAGTTGCGGGAAATGAGGGTGTTGATAGGACCAATATCTACCTTTGAGTTATGTTTGCTTGTCTCGACGAAATTCTCGATGACGGCCTTTGCACCAAAGAGAATCCAGCCGAAGCCCTTTATGTTCTCAAGACTGTTGATGAACGAGTCCATCTGCTTCTCCGATTTCGTAAGGCCGACAGTTCGGTATTGACTCCAGAAGTCGTTGTCGCGCATCTGTGCATTAGCCTCTTTTCGTTCAGCCGCCTTACCCTTGAACAGTTTTGGGGCAATCGGTTCAAACGAATAGTCGGAGTTGTTTGTGGCTCGGATACAAATCAGTTTCTGGAGGAAGTTTGCCGCTTTCAGCTCAACAATCATGTCATCCTGAGTCAGAACCCAGTCGCCTGAGTTCATCTGAGTATATTCCTGGTCAATGCGAAGATTCTCAACAAAATTGACATCCGAACGCTTAGGGATTGTCATTGAGAGTTTTTTCACATGGAGAGTAGAGTCGGCAAGGATATACAACTCACCGCGGAAACCGAAATCCTGCTGGTTGTTCGGTATGAACTGCATGTGATAGCAGAGGTCCTTGTTGACATAAACCGTGTCCTCAATGTAATAGCGGTAGAAATCGACAGCGTCCTTTCCGATAGGAGATGTGAAAGGATACTGCAGCAGACGAATCTGATCGTCATAGATATCTACATCTGTAAACACATCCTTAAGGATTACATCAAGGATATCGCCAGTTTCAATCAACTGATTGATACCACCTTTGTTCTCACCAAGGACGATAGACTTCTCGCTCTTAGGATTCTTGCGATAAACCTTCTGTGTCACAGTCTCGTTGACAATGACAGGGAGGATGAGTTTGTCATTATAATCGCACAGTTCAACCTGATCTTTGATAAACTGCTGCTTGAACAATCGGCCAGAGTCGATTTTCTCCTTTGTGAGGTCGTTGAGGGCGAGTGTCAGTTTCTGATACTTGTTGTACTGATAGAAATCCTTGTTACTAAGGTCAGTCTTCTTCTTTGCTGCCACAACACGCTTCATAAGTTCCACGGCAGGATTGTTCTTGCGCGAGTACTTACCTTTCTTATTAGTGACCACCACTTCGTTGAGTGTTCGCTGGTCGTCTTTGAGCACAATCCTTATAGTGCTTGGAGTATTGCGGTTGACCTTTATTGTCTGCTCTTTGAATCCTACTGAACTGACAGTCAGCGACCAACCCTCGTGTCGTGCGATGGTCAGTTTTCCTTCAATGTCGGAAGCCGCTGCAATATGATGTCCACGATAGGTAGCGTTGGCAAACGGAATGGCAAATCCCTGAGTGTCAACAATCTCCATCTGTATCTGGGCATTGATACTGAGAGCCATTGTTAGGAGGATTGAAAGTATGAATGAAAATTTCTTCATTAATTATTTAATTCTATTTCTTTCTCTTCTCTGGCAAATATTGTGCCAGATGTGTTATTCCTGAAAATCGCTGCAAAGTTACTAATTATTCTTTGAATAGCAATGAAAACTGAATGTCGTTTAGAGTTTTTTTATGTTCTTTTTGACCTATTTCTGCCATTTAGTAAAGTTTTAACTACATTTTGAACAATAGCACATTTTTTACCACTGCTTTTGATTAGACGAAAACGATTTCTATTTCTTACATTGCCGACTACATTTTTTTATTTTTGTGGTGTTTTTGTTGCATTCTCGACAGTAGGTAATTTAGGTATATTTATTTTACAAATGTGATAATTTTCCGTATTTGTTCTTATTCCGTAATTACGGAAAAGAAAGACTAAAAGTGTTCTGAAAGTCAAAAAAAACAATTTTTCTTTTGTTTTCTCGCCTTTTTCCATTACTTTTGCAAGAAGTATGACAACAAAACAGAAATGGTGTGCCTTTGTGGCAACAGGATTCGGCAGTGGTTTTTGGCCTTGGGGACCAGGAACAGCCGGTGCTTTTGTGGCAACATTGATGTGGCTCGGATTGGGCTACTTCGTTACAGAACCAGTACTAATTACTACTACACTAATAGCAATAATCGTAGCAACAATTGCGGGATCGTGGACAACCGATCAACTCGAACCTGTTTGGGGCGAGGATCCATCGCGTGTGGTTATTGACGAGATGATTGGTGTGTGGATTCCGCTGCTTGTCTGTCCACAAGGCAATTACTGGTATGCACTTGCTGCATTTGTGCTTTTCCGTTTCTTCGATATACTGAAACCATTAGGAATCCGTAGCCTCGACCGCCGTCATGGTGGTTTCTGGGTTATGGCCGACGATATTCTTGCTGGAGTATATAGCCTTGTGCTTATTGCAATTTTCCGCTGGGTGATTGCTTAAGAAGGCAGGAATAATATTTTGCGGTATGAAGAATAAAATGCGTAACATATTCCTCGCCATTGGTTTGGTTTCCATTGCGGTGATGATTTTCACCTTCGATGTGAGTTTCACCGAACTCTGGCAGGATATCTGCAAAGCAGGATATTGGCTTGTAGCCATTCTGGGGCTTTGGGGAGTGCTTTACGCAATGAATGCCGTATCGTGGAGAATAATACTTGGAGGTTCGGGCGAATGTCCCGTTTCGTATCTCCATCTCTACAAACTGACAATCACGGGTTTTGCCCTCAACTATGCCACTCCGGTGGGATTGCTTGGTGGCGAACCATATAAAATAGTGGAACTGACACCTTATGTGGGTGTGCAGAGAGCAACTTCCTCGGTGGTACTCTTTGCGATGATGCATATCTTCTCGCATTTCTGCTTTTGGATAGTAGCCATCCTGACTTATGTCCTGCTCTTCTTCCTTGGCTATCTGCCAATGGATGGACTGATGGCAACATTGCTCGTGCTGATGTCGCTTTTCTGTGCGGGTGGTGTTTATCTCTTCCTGAGAGGTTACAAGACAGGATTGATAGTTAAACTGATCCGAATGGTGGGACATCTGCCACGACTTGGCGGTTGGGCAAAACGATTTGAGGAATCGCATCAGGAAGACCTGCAGAAGATTGATGCACAGATTTCGGAACTCCACAGTCAGAACAAACGGAGTTTCTATGCATCGTTTCTGATGGAATTCGTGGGTAGAATGCTTCAGAGTCTTGAAATATATTTCATGCTTCGCCTGTTCTGCCTTGAGGATTTGGGCTTTATTCAGTTGGTTTATTCCTTCCTGATTCTTGCCTTCACCTCGCTCTTTGCCAATCTGCTGTTCTTCTTCCCATTGCAGTTGGGAGGTAGAGAAGGTGGCTTTGCAATGTCTACCGCCCAGATGGGAATGACCAACGAGATTGGTCTGTTTATTTCGATAATATGCCGTGTAAGAGAACTGTTTTGGACCGCAATTGGTCTTTTTCTTATTAAAATCGGCAACAAAAATAACTAAAAAGTATGACAATACTAAAAGAGATACTAACATTCGCCAAGGCCCAGACTTCAGCCGGTATTGCTACCGGCGTGGATTATGGCACCCGAATCTTCTTCGATAAGATTGTCAACCTCACCTATGTGCAAGCCACTTTCCTTGGTGCTGTAGTGGGAGGTCTTGTGAATTGCTGTATCAACTATCGTTGGGTATTTGGCAATACCGATCGTTCGAAGAGAAGTGTCATGTGGCGCTATATCGTCGTTTGGGCGGGAAGTATATTCTTCAATACCATTGGAACAGCATTCTTCAAGGAGGTGATTCATCTCCCAGCATATCTCGCTATGATGGTTACTTCGGCAATTGTGGCTGTTTGCTGGAATTATATGATGCAGCGCTCGTTTGTGTTCAAAACGACGAAGGCACTACCTGAGGCAGAGGCTGAAGAGTTAGAGGAGAAATAAACTCCCACAAATGGATTTGGATTTTGGAAAAAACGAAAATAAAAGAACAAAAAGAATAATTATGAACTACAGAGATTTTATTCAGAAGATTATCTACTACATCATCAATCCTTTGATTAAGGGTATGATAAAGTGTGGCATTACTCCAAACATGGTTACTTTCATTGGTTTCCTTGGTAATATGGTTGCTGCCGGAATGTTCATCTATGCTGCAACTCTCGAAGAGGGTCAGTATGATTGGATTGGCTATGGCGGTTGGGTTCTCATCCTTTCAAGTATCTTTGATATGATGGACGGTCGTCTGGCTCGCCTTGGTAATATGTCTTCTACATTCGGTGCATTCTGGGATTCTACACTCGACCGTTACTCAGAACTCGTTTCTCTTGGTGGTCTTGTAGGTTTCTATTTCTCGCTTGCAGGTGCTACCTGGGGCTTGAGCAATACCACTTGGGGCATTGTCACATTGGCTGCAATGATTGGTAGTGTGATGGTAAGTTATGTTCGTGCTCGTGCTGAAGGCCTTAATCTTGATTGCAAGGTTGGTTTGATGCAGCGTCCAGAGCGAGTGGTAGTACTTTGCCTTGGTGCAATCGTTGCTGGTTTCACAGGAAGCGGAATTCCAGTATGTGTTGCTGTTGCATTGATAGCAGTACTTGCCAATATCACTGCTTTCTGGCGCATTCAACATGTGTATAAGCAGTTGCAGGGGAAATAATCCAACCCTATATATAATATAATAAGGTGTCATCCGAACGATGGCACCTTATTTGTTTTGTGATAAAACCCTTATCAGTTAATATCCTCTGTCAAAGGATAATATTTAGCGTGTAGCACGGAATCCTTCCATGTTCTCGTATCTCTTGCGCATGAATCTATTGTAGATGTTACGCAACCAGATGTTGTGCGTTGCAATGAATCCTATACCGATGACAATCATTGTCACATAAGCCCAAGTGACGCCAAGTGTGGCCTGAAGCAGAGTGAGAAGGGCAACAGGAACAAACATACAAATCATCTCAATGATGAACTGCCATTTGTTGTTCTCCATTCCGTTCTTTGAGATGAACTTTGTGTTGAGTGGTTGCGAAGAACGATTGATTACCGCCAACTGGAACAGTAGGAAGAACTGGAATCCAGCTGTGAATATTCCACATGCCAAAACCATGAATATCGACCACTTGCCCGAGATGACAGGTGCCATACAAAGGGTGAACGGCAAGATAAGAATGAGGCACTGGAAATAGTACTTCGCCTTGAGAATCTGAAGGATATTCTCTTTGCGTACCATAAGTCCATCGATATAGTTTCCCTCGTTCGCCATGACCTTTACAAGGCCGAATATGCCGAACAATGCGAAGTCATAAATACACCAGAAATTCCTCATGTAAGCACTATCGTATGCATCAGTGAAGATGGTAATGAGCGAAAGCATTACAATGAGCACAATACCCGTAATTGTCTGCTTGCGTGGGTTCTTGTTTCTGAATGCTGTCTTGAATTCCAAACCGAGGAAAAGACCAATCTCGCCGAGTCGGTCGAGGAACTTCATGTTCGAAGGGTTCTTTATAACAGTTGCCTTCTCCACACGCGCCACTTCCTTCATCACATGCGAATACTGCAATGGACGATTGATGCATATAAGGGCGATAAGCAGAGCAAGCATCATCAGATAAGGCCACACCTGACCAGTCTCGATTCCTGTTCCGGCCTGTCCGTAGAAACGGAACATATCCTCAAAATCGAATATCTTCAATAATTTGAAATTGCCTGCGAACAGTTCTGCCCATTTCACACCAGGCAAAATGCCAAGTATAGCAACTCCAATAGGAAGAATCCACCAAAGGAGAGTATCGGTTATGAGAGTGCGTACAATCAGGTAGAACTGACTGATGCACAATTCCAAAAGCCAGAAGAACAGCAGAAGTCCGATGCAAGCCCAGAAACCGTAACTGAACAATACCGACATCAGGCAGTAAGGGATAATCATGATGAACCAAGTGAGGTTCGACCAGTTTATCATCTGCCCGCCAATGAAGAAGTCGATACATGTATATTTAGGTACGGGAAGCAGAACATACGGTTTTATTATCTGCGAAGGTGTCTGCTGTGCCATGAAACGGATACAGAAGTCAAGCAGCACAATGAATGGTATCAGGCAGCAAAGGAACTCCACTGATGACATCGTACGCATGGAGTTTGCAGCCATTGCAAAAGATACGGCAAACATGAGCAGATAGACAACAACCAAGCCTGTCATGAAATACATGATGTACTTGGCAACCTTGTTCTTTTCAAGGTCAATCATTCGCTTCTCGGCCAGTTTCCTATGATGACGGAGGGCCTTGAACAGCCACAGACGACTATTCTTGGCATTCTTTTCTTCCTTCTTTAAGGAAATACTTGCTGATTTACTATGTTCCTTCTTCGAAAATATTCCCATAATCCAACTCTTCGTTGCTTTTTATCTCAGGTCTACGATTTCAGCAGTAGGGAAGTCCTTCTTGTTGAAAGTGAAGACATCATCGCTCTGCTTTGCAGCCTTGAAATTCTTGATGTTGATTGTTGTCCAAGTGTCCTTCTGACGCATACGAACCTGTGTTGGAGCATAGGTCTTTGGATCAATTACGATATACATCTCCTGAATGGAACGACTCTTGTTCTGAGCCTGCATACGAACCTCGTACTTGCCTTCAACGGTCTTCATCGAAAGGGTGAAACCGGTCTTGTAGAGATTGATGAATGTGAGAGGATTCATCTGTGTCTGCTGTGCCTGTGTAGGGGTTGACACATTCACCTCGTCAGTATTCTTCATGTAGGTCCATTGAGTCTTTCCGTTGAACCATACTGTTGCCTGTGGTGTGCGGGCATTGAACTTATTGCCTTTGATGGCGATTGTTCCAGAAGTGTTTCCTATCTTTGCATTAGCAATCTGGAAGTCAGCCTGGGCTCCACTTTTCTTTCCAACCAAGGCCGCAGTCTTGTCGAGGACACTTTTAGCGCTAGGTGTATTGCCTGCGTAGATGCCGAGAGTCATTACTGACATCAAGGCAAATAACAATATTCTTTTCATTTTTATTGATATGTTTTAGAGTCTTTGTTATATCCGGGCGTTATTGTCCGGACATTCTATTTATTAGACTCCTTTTATCTGCATAAGTAAATTGTTGAGCGAATTTTCGTCGGTGATAAGCACATCACGAGGCTTGCTGCCCATTGCCGGGCCAACGATTCCTGCCTGCTCCAACTGATCCATGAGTCGTCCTGCACGGTTGTAGCCGATAGAGAATCGACGCTGAATCATTGATGTAGAACCTTGCTGCGAAATCACAATTGCATGTGCAGCTTCCTCGAAATAAGGGTCAAGGTCAGAGATAGGACCGCCATTACCGCCGCCACCGCCATTCTCGCTTGGTGGTTCTGGCAATTCGAGTGGTTCGCGTGGTCCTGGCTGATTGGCAATATGCTCATTGATACGCTCAATCTCTGGAGTATCAACAAATGCACACTGTACACGCACTGGTTCGCCACCATTGAGGAACAGAAGGTCACCACGACCCACCAACTGGTTTGCACCTGGACGGTCGAGGATTGTTCGTGAGTCAATCATTGCACCCACACGGAAAGCCATACGACCAGGGAAGTTTGCCTTGATGTTACCAGTGATGATTGATGTTGTAGGACGCTGAGTCGCAATAATCATGTGGATACCAACGGCACGAGCCAACTGAGCAATACGAGCGATTGGCAACTCCACTTCCTTGCCTGCTGTCATAATCAAGTCACCGAACTCATCGATGATGACAACAACATAAGGCATATAGTCATGACCAAGTGTGAGGTTGAGTTTATGGTTCACGAACTTGGCATTGTATTCCTTGATGTTCTTCGCACCGGCCATCTTCAAGAGGTCATAGCGGTGATCCATGAGTACACAGAGAGAATTCAGTGTGCGTACTACCTTGGTAACATCGGTGATGATTGGTTCGTCCACATTCTCGTCGGTAGATGCCATGAAATGGTCGGCGATTGGCGAATATGGGGTGAACTCCACCTTCTTTGGGTCAACGAGCACAATCTTCAACTCGTTTGGATGCTTCTTGTAGAGGAGGGAAGTGATGATGGCGTTAAGGCCGACTGACTTTCCCTGACCGGTAGCACCAGCCACGAGCAAGTGAGGCAACTTTGCCAAATCCACCATGAACACCTCATTGGTAATAGTCTTACCGATGGCGAGTGGGAGTTCCATTGTTGTCTCCTGGAACTTCTTCGAGTTCAGCAGACTCTCCATTGATACAATCTGTGGCTTCTTGTTTGGAACCTCAATACCCACAGTACCCTTGCCCGGAATTGGAGCAATGATACGAACGCCGAGTGCCGAGAGACAAAGGGCGATATCATCTTCGAGCGAACGAATCTTCGAAATCTTCACACCCTCGGCTGGAGTAACCTCGTAGAGGGTGATTGTAGGACCGACAGTGGCCTTGATTTCCTTTATCTTCACACCAAACGAACTCAGTACCTCAATGATTCGTGCATTGTTGGCACGAACTTCCTCCATGTCAACCATTGGGTTTGAACCACCATCGTATTTCTTCAGGAGGTCGAGGGTAGGGTACTTATACTTTGTGAAAGGCTCCTTAGGGTTGATTGGTGTAGAGAGGTCAATCTTCTCTTCCACAGTCTTGCCTTTTGCCTTGTCTTCTGTCTGTGCCACCTCAACAGTGAGTTTTGAGTCATCATCGCTTGCTGGTGCCTCTGCAACCAATGGTTCTGGTTTCACTGGGGCTTTTGGCTCTGTCTCAAGAAGTGTTGTAGGCAACTCTATTGTTGTAGCCTCTGCTGGTTCTGGTTCTGGAGTGGTGTCAATGGTCAATGGTGCCTCGTCTTCCTCGGTGTCATTCTCTTCGCCAGTTTGTTCCTCAGGACCAGTGTGTACGGTCAACTTCACCTTATCAGTAATATATTTAACCGGATTGAGTGCCTGACGAATGATATTGATTGTCTTGGCGCTGAGGATTGTGAGGAATACGATAGCAACAACTGCAAGGATTGCTGTCAATCCAGGAGGGCCAACGAGGTTTTCGAGTTGCTCAACGATATACTGACCGTGCTTGCCTCCAGGATTGAAGACAAGGAATCCCATGATTGGCGAAAGGAATTTCGCAAATGTGACAGAGCACCATTCCATCAGTACTCCAAGACCAAGGAACCATTTCAAGAGGTTCACCTTGTAGGCGCCCATCAGTCGTAGTGCCACAAGTACAAAGAAGAAAGGAATGATGAATGCTGGCAAACCGAAGTTTACCGACATCAGGGTATATGCAATGATAGCACCGAAACTACCGCAGTAGTTGGTGAATTCATGATTTCCATTTGCCCATTCGCCCACTCTTGCTTCCTCAAGCACACTCTGGTCGGCTTGACCTGTTCCGAAATACGAAACCATAGCCAGAATGACATATCCGGCCACAAAAAGAGTGATGAATCCAAGGATGAAATCGAATTTCTCGTTGCTGAATATTTTGCTAAACCCAACTGCTTCGCCAAGCGATTTTGCGTTCTTTTCTTTCTTGTTTTTTTTGCTGTTATTCTTTTTTGCCATATATATTTTTATGTGTTTTGTCTATAATTCATGCAAAAATAAGGAATTTTACTGAATTTAGCACAAAATTTCGCACTTTTTTTCTAATTTTGCATTTGATTTTGATTTTACGATGAGAAAAACTATATATTCAAGGTACGACAAGAACGAAATTCCCAACCTTCCTATGGTTGAATTCGATGGTCGTATCATTGTCATCATGACCGAGGCTGAGGCTGAAAAGGCGGTTGATTATCTGCTTACGGCCGACATTCTCGGTATGGATACCGAAACCCGCCCTTCCTTCAGGCGAGGACAGTCGTTTCAGGTGGCACTCCTTCAGGTTAGCACTCGCGACACCTGTTTCCTTTTCCGCCTGAATATGATTGGTCTTTGCCCTGCCGTCGTGCGCCTTCTCGAGAATACAAAGGTTCCGATGATTGGTCTTTCATGGCACGATGACCTCCGTATGCTCCATAAGCGAGGCGAGTTCACTCCGGGACTTTTCTACGAGATTCAGGAAATGGTGGGCGAGATAGGCATCAAGGACCTCAGTCTTCAGAAACTATATGCCAATCTCTTCTCGCAGAAGATTTCAAAGCGTCAGCGACTCACCAACTGGGAGGCTCCTGTGCTCAATGATATGCAGAAACGCTATGCCTCAATTGATGCTTGGGCGTGCATACAAATATATGAGGAGATAAAACGACTCAAGGAAACTCAGGACTTTGACCTTATCATTATGCCTGAACCTGAACAGCCACAACCTCTCTCTGAGGAGGAGCGCGCGGCGAGAAAGGCCGAAAAGGCTAAGCGCAGGGCCGAGGCAAGGGCTGCTGAAAGGGCAAAGATTGCTGAGGAGCGCCAGAAGAAGGCGGAGGCGAAGCCGATAACTAAAAAGAAACCAACTGCGAAGAAGCGCAAACCGAAACCAGTGGCTACAAACGATTCACCAAAGGTGACACCGCCAAAGACAACTAATAGAAAAAGAACAAAAAAGACAAATTCTGGGGAGAATAAGTAAATGGCTTACAAGAAAATATACTTAAAGAAAGGTAAGGAAGAGAGTCTTAAACGCTTCCATCCATGGGTGTTCTCGGGTGCTATTTTCCGTATGGACGAGGGCATTCAGGAGGGCGAGGTGGTAAGGGTTATCACTTCTGCAGGCGATTTCATTGCCATTGGTCACTATCAGATTGGTTCGATTGCTGTTCGCATTCTTTCGTTCAATGATGTGCCAATCGACCATGAGTTCTGGTTGAGCCGTCTTTCTTCTGCTCTTCAGATTCGCCTTTCTATCGGTGTTGCCGATAATCCCGACAATACTACCTATCGTCTTGTTCATGGCGAGGGCGACAATCTCCCGGGATTGGTTATCGATTGCTACAACCAAACTGCTGTGGTTCAGGCACATAGCGTAGGAATGCATGTTGACCGTATTGCCATCTGCGAGGCTCTTGTTGAGGCTATGGGCGACCGTATTAAGAATGTGTACTATAAGAGTGAGACTACTCTTCCGTTCAAGGCCGACCTCGGTCAGGAGAATGGTTTCATCTATGGTGGCACGAGCGATAATGTGGCTCTCGAGAATGGTCTTTCGTTCTATGTCGATTGGCTCAAGGGTCAGAAGACTGGATTCTTTGTTGATCAGCGCGAGAATCGTGCCCTCCTTGAGCAGTATTCGCGTGGACGCAAGGTTCTGAATATGTTCTGCTACACGGGTGGATTCTCTGTATATGCCATGCGTGGTGGTGCGGAGTTGGTTCATTCTGTCGATTCTTCGGCAAAGGCTATCGACCTCACCAACAAGAACATCGCCCTCAACTTCCCTGGTGACAATCGTCATGAGGCTTATTGCGAGGATGCGTTCAAGTTCCTCGATGCCAACGAGAATAAGTACGACCTCATCGTTCTCGACCCTCCTGCTTTCGCTAAGCATCGTGGTGCTCTTCATAATGCGTTGAAGGGTTACACCCGACTGAATGTGAAGGGATTTGAGAGTATCAAGAAGGGAGGAATTTTGTTTACATTCTCTTGCTCTCAAGTAGTGACAAAAGACAACTTCCGTAATGCTGTCTTCACTGCTGCTGCTCAGGCAGGACGCAAGGTTAAAATCCTCCATCAGCTTCATCAACCAGCCGATCATCCTATCAACATCTTCCATCCAGAGGGTGAGTATCTGAAGGGATTGGTGCTGTATGTGGAATAGCCCCCATCCCGACCCTCCCCGAGGGGAGGGAGTAATTACTACTATTTCAATAAGCGTGGACATTAATAGACTATCCAAAGATATTACCGCCCTTGTGCAGGACAAGGTATCTGTACTCCCCCTCGGGGGAGCGAAGAGGGGGGCTTTGATTGCTCTCTCCGGCGGTGCCGATAGTGTGGCTCTGCTTAGGGCTCTGCTTTCCTTGGGATATAATGTTGAGGCTTGCCATTGCAACTTCCATCTCCGTGGGGAGGAATCGGATAGGGATGAGGAGTTTTGTAAGAATCTTTGTGCAAGGCTTAATGTACCTCTCCATCTTGCTCATTTCGATACAAAGACTTACGCCGAACTTCATGGCGTTAGTATCGAAATGGCGGCGCGAACTCTCCGCTACGATTATTTCTTCAAACTCGTTGATGACCTCGGCCTTGAGGGTGTCTGCGTGGCTCATCATCGTGATGACTCTGTCGAGACGGTTCTGCTTAATATGGTTCGCGGAACTGGCATTGATGGTCTGAAGGGGATTGTTGCCGAGAATGGTAAAGTTTTCCGTCCGCTGATTAATGTAAGTCGCTGGGAAATAATTGAGTATCTCAAGCGAATCAATCAAGACTTTATTACCGATTCGAGCAATCTTGTTGATGATGTTCAACGAAACAAAATCCGACTGAATGTAATCCCTGAACTCCAGAAAGTCAATCCTTCGGCTGTGGAGAATATCCACAAACTGTCCTCTCGTGTTCAGGATGCTTTGGCAATTCTGAATAAGGCTGTTGATGAGGCGAAGGCGAGAGTGGCGAAGGAGAATATTAGGGGCGAACTGATGATTCATGTTCCTTCTCTTCTTGCCGAACCAGGAGCAGAAACGATTCTTTGGAATCTGCTTAAAGATAAAGATTTTTCTTCGGCTCAGGTGGAGCAGATAATGCAGAATCTCAGTTGCCAGTCGGGTAGGGAGTGGATTTCCTCTACTCACTCGCTTCTCATTGATCGTGAAACTATCATTGTGCAGAAAAACGATGGTGAAACTTCTCGCGAAATGAAGATTCCTGAGACTGGTACATATATCTTCGACGAGGAACGGAAATTCCGTTTTGCCGTTGTGGCGAGGGATGCCGATTTTCAGATTAGCAAAGAACCAAACAGCATTTGTCTTGATGCCGAAAAGGTGAAGTTTCCATTGACAATCCGTACAGTGAGAAATGGTGATTCTTTCATTCCGTTTGGTATGACCGGCCGCAAACTTCTGAGCGATTTCCTTACCGATAAAAAGTTTACAATCTTCGAGAAGCGCCGCCAACTTGTCATCACCAACCGTGAAGGTGAAATCCTCTGGGTTGTCGGCCTCCGCCCCGACAATCGCTTCCGCATCACCGATGACACAAAGAAAGTACTTCTATTGAGTTTTTAAAACATTAATTACCATTAATTGCCCATTAATTATTCATTAATTTTTTTTGTTATGCTTCATTGTAAAGAATATGCTCAGTTGGTATATAAGATAATAGGTGCTGCCATGGAGGTTCACTCCGTATTGGGTAAGGGCTTATTGGAAGCGGTATATCAGGAGGCTTTGCAGTATGAATTGAAAGAAAAGGGCGTTGAGTCGGTTTGTGAGCAGGAAATAGAGGTTTTCTATAAAAGTCGTCTGTTAGATAAGAAGTACCGCTTGGATATTGTTGTTGGCGATATTATCGTTGAATTGAAATCCTCACGAGAAATAATTCCCGCACATAGAGCACAGTTGTGCAATTACCTTCGTCTGACTCACAAGCCAGTTGGTTTGCTAATCAACTTTGGAGAAGACAGTTTGATAGGCGAACGTTGGGCTTATGATGATACAATGAATGATTGCTACATTGTTGACAAAAATATGGAACCCGTATTCGATGCAGATTACGATGCTCTTTTCCACGATAATGAATACGAATAAAATAATTAATGAGACTCCGGCTTTGCCGCCTGAGCACCTATGACCAATAAATAATTAATGAATAATTAATGGCCAATTAATGGTAATTAATGTTTTAAAAGAAAATTGAATTCAAATATGAAATCATTCCTTCTAATCATTTCTCTCCTTTTTTCTGTTGCTGTTCAGGCGCAGGGGGTGAAGACCATTCAGCAGCCCGGGCAGTTCGTTCCTGCCACCGACAAGCATATCCAGTATGTGGGGCGTATCAGTTTCAAGAACCCCGAGTCACCAATGTTCACCTTCCCGGGTGTACAGATTCGTGCCACTTTCACCGGTACATCGCTCAAGATGGTGGCAAAACCGATGAGCGGATACTTCATGGCCGAGGTGGACGGCAGTAAGGCTTTCAAGGTGGGATTCAATGCCGAGCGCGACTCTGTTGTTACCCTCGCTGTTGCCCTTGCCGATACCCGTCACGACATCCGACTGATGTATGTAACCGAAGGTTACGACCGCCGTGCAGAGTTCCGTGGATTCATCCTCGACGAAGGACGCGAACTCGTTGATGCCCCTGCCTTGCCAAGTCGCAGAATAGAATTCATCGGCAACTCCATCACTTGTGGCTATGGAGTGGAGGATGTCCTGAAGGAAGACCCATTCCAGGACGAGACCTGCAACCACTACTACACCTACGCCGCACTCACTGCCCGTGCTCTCGGTGCCATCCACCAGACTTGCGCTCGCAGCGGAATCGGTGTCTATCGCAACTACGATGGTCCTATCACTGGCGATTCAATCAACATGAACACCGAATACACCCACACTCTCCTCTACGATAAGAGTGAACAGTGGGATTTCTCGCGTTTCACACCACAACTCGTGTGCATCAACCTCGGCACCAACGACACCAGTACCAGTGGTGCTGATCCTGTGCTCCTTCGCCAAGGCTATCGCAACCTCATCGCTCAGGTGCGCAACCATTATCCAAAGGCAAAGATTGCCGTTCTCTGTGGCAGTATGATGAATGGTGAGCAGTTGGCATTTGCCAAGGCAGCGATGAACGATGTATGCAAGGAACTCTCTGCGAAGGACAAGCAAATCTATCGCTTCGACTTCACCCCACAGGACGGTTCTTTGGGTTATGGCGCCTCATGGCATCCAAGTATGGAGCAGCATCAGAAAATGGCCTCCGAACTCATCCCATTCCTCCAGAACCTCATGGGTTGGTAAAAAAGACAATGTCCAAACCGGACAAATAAAAAAAGGAATCCTCCCCAGCGCTCATGCTGAGGAGGACTTTTTTGTTGGGTTGAATGAAAATCGTCTTATTTTACATAGGCTGCCGAATTTTAATTTATGTTTATAGTAACTGCCTCGCCATTGTTTTGGGCTTGGCGGATAATTGAAATGAGGTTTGCGAGTGTGCGGCGGGAGTCTATGACTCTGCCCACTTGCGTGTTCTTGCCTACGAGGATGCAACCAGTAGTGTTCTTTACATTGTTGCCGGCGTGAATCAATATCGCATCCCTCCCGGGGACACCGACAAGGCGGGGCATGTATTCTTGAAAACGCTGACTCCACGCCATGCGGACATTGTATGTGCCTTTGGGTATTGCCTTGCCGCTGCCGGCGGTAATCGCTTCTGTGGCCGTGCCGAGAGGTGGCTCTAAGGTGTTGCAAAACCATACAGCCCCCTCTGTATCTCCCCCCTTGTGGGGAGATTTTCTGATAAACAGAGAACCGATTGTATAATTCTCCTTCGGGTATTTTCTTACTAATGTTATAAGCATAAATTTTGAAAAACCTTTGTCGCGTTTGTCGCGTTTGTCGCGTCTGTCGCGCGGTTACTTATTTACTTTCTTGAACAACTTCGCACCTGTCTCCTCGTGAGTGCCGGCATAGACAACCTTTCCGGCTGCCCGCATACGCTCTACCATCTTGCGAATCGTGCCAATCTTCCTCTCAGGGAAAATGCCTTTGAGAGAATCTCCGCTTCGTCCTCATCCTCGCAAACGGGGATGTAACCTCCCGTCTGTCTGATCTGTGGCAGCACCTCTGCTGTAACCCAGTGCTTGAACTGTCGTGCCTGTGGCTGTTTGCTCGAGAGGATGAGCGAATAAAGCCCCGACTCGTTGATGAACACCGCCTGTGTCTTGTAGTTTGAACCGCCACGACAAATTGTCTGGGTGGTTTTGTCGTCCTCATCAACATGCATCTTTACTGCTTTTGCAGTGTCCGTGTAGCCTAAGATCGTTGCTTATTTAAGAATTAGGCGCAAAAAACGCCCAAGGACGGTCATCCTCAGGCGCGTGGGTATTATAAAGTGAATGTTATTTGCCGGCAATCTCGCTTGCAAGGGCGTTTAACTTCAGGCACTGCTCCCTTGTTATGTTCTTCCGTTCCATGTGGAATTCCCAAGGACTTATCTGGAGCAGCAAGCCTTCCACGCAAGCGTAGAAAGCCTCGCCCGAAGGCTTGTAGAGTTCTGGGAAACCGTTCTCACGGAGGAGGATAATCCTATATCCCCTGTCCATGGCCTCTCTCAGAACCTCCTTCTCCTTTGGAGCAATGGCAGCGCTGACAAGCACTCCGCCTCGCTCTCCGCACGCCAGCCATTCCTCCCTGAGGCGGGCGTTCTCCTCGTCGGTGTAACGGCGGTGGACGATTACCGCCACCTTGTCAGGGATGGCCAAGAGGAACCGGTTGCCCACAACCTGGCATTGCCTGCCGGCAATCTCCATTCCGTGCATCACCGCAAACGCCTCGGGGTTCTGTCGCTTCAGCCAAAGGCGCACGGGGTTCTCGTCGAGATAGGCCTTCCAGTTGTCGAGTTGCTCGTCCTCGAAGAGGATTTTGTCATTGTAGCCTTCTCCGCGTTAGCGCCTTCCGCCTTCTCTGTGTTTCCGACAGCAGCCTCCTTCTCTGTCACGGTTTCTGCCGCATTTCCGGCAGAAAGTTCCTTCCACCAAGCCCTGCTGCAGCCCGTTTTGAAACCACGAACAGCGCTGCCCAAGTGCCGTCCTCCCGGCATCTCCTCCCTGATATGCACAATCAGATGCAGGTGATCGGGCATAACGCAAACCTTCCACACCTCCACCATCGGGTAGTAAAGGCTCATTTTCTTCACCTCCTCATCGCGGATGGCCACGCCCAACGGCGTCAGTTCCACATGAGCCTCCTCCTCGCTATCTCCACAGAGCCTACCCAGCAACGGCTTCCTCCCCTCCACGACAAGAGTCAGCATGTAGGTGCCCCTTTGACTATAGTCATGCCAAGGGCTCCTTCGCTTCATGGAGTGCTTCGTCTCGTTGAAGTCAGTTCCGCGTTTCGGTTCCAGATTGCTCATTACACTCCGCAAATATACAACTTTCTTTTCAAACTTACCTAATTTTTATGCCCCTTTTTTCAAAATTAAAATATATGGAACAAGTTGAATATGGTAGAAAGGTTACATAGTTGTGTAACCAAAAAAGGACACCCTATCTGGTTAATTAAAGTTCTATAATATTATTATATTATAATATAATATTATTATAGAGCATAGGAAATAAGGGTGTAGCAAAGTGGAGGGTACTGTCCCCTATATTTGTTACAGAAACTATGTACCCTATTTTCCACCATGGTACTCTTCCACAAAACGCCCTGTAAACCTCCACAACCCTTGCAAGGTTCAGGAAATAGTCGTAATTTTGCGCTGTTGAAAGGAACTTCCTACACTGAAACAGCCGAAGGCATGACACCTTCAGAAACAGCGCGAAGCGCCTGAAACAGCTGCTCAAGCAGCATGTATTTTCTTTGACATCGTGAACCCCTCTTTTTCATTCCGGTGAAATGACGAGCAGATTTAACCGCGGAGATGCTCTCATTTAACTGAAATGACAAGGTGATTTAACTGTAATCAAAAGGTGAAATCAGTGCACAATTTAACCCGCTGATTATCAGGAAATTACAAAGGAGGCAAAGGCGTGTTTCTGCAGGATATGCCGGGTAATGTTCGCATCGAAAAGAATTTACAAACAACAGAGTTAATCAACAGAATTAAAAAAAACAGACCCGCGCCTCTTTAGGGTCCCTCTTCCTTTAGGAGGAGGTTAGGAGGAGGCTTCCTATTATGATTAAGTATAGACTTATGCAGTGTACCAACACTAAGTCAACCTACAATGGTTACTATTTCGCGAAGGTGGTTCATACCGACGAAATCACTCTCGACAAGCTCTCAGAGCGCATCCAGCGCAACTGTTCGATGAAGAAGTCGGATGTTGTCGCAGTTCTCACTGAACTCGTGGAAGTGATGAAGGATGAACTCCAGGCATCTCACATCGTTCGCATCGATGGACTCGGCACCTTCAAGGTGGGCATCAAGGGTTCTTACGCAAAGACTGCCGCTGCCTACAACGCAGCTAAGAACATCCACAGCTACAAGGTGAACTTCCGTCCTGAGTATACCATCAACAAGACTGGTACCTATGTGGACGATGAGGGCAACCTTAAGGTGAAGAAGGTAGCTATCGCCGAGCTCACTTCTGGTATCAAGGCCGAGGCATATTAATTCCGCGCCCCCTCGATGGGGGCAAGGAATTAGGTTCCAGGTTTCAAGTTTCAAGTTCCAGGCATTATGGTAAAGGTAGGAATAGCAATCGCGGCTTTCGTCTGGGCACTGGTTCTCAGCGTGGTAGCACTATTCCTACCACCTCAAGGAGAGATTGATCAGAGTGTGCTGATTCTCGTAGCACAACTTCTGGTTCTCTCTGCAACCATGCTCGGAGTAGATAGCTACATTGACAAGATTAAGAACAACAAAAACTAAACAGTTATGACAGACGGTAACAAGAACAAGTGGTCGGTTTGGATTAATCTCTTTCTGACAAGCCTCACGGCAGTGCTTAGCACGCTCGGCTTCACAGTAGGATAACCACCGGCAAGGACACAAAAAATAAGCAGACTCTCTTCGTGAGGGCCTGCTTTATTTTGTCCGGTTTGTCCGGGAAATATGCGAGAGATTATTTCTGGGAGTTGAGGAATTCTTCGGCTTTGCGGAGATCCTCGGGGGTGTCGATGCCAACGGTTTCGATGTCGGTCTTGCCAACACGGATGCGATAGCCGTTCTGCAACCAACGGAGTTGCTCAAGACTCTCGGCAATCTCGAGCGATGACTGCGGAAGGGCTGTCACCTCGTCGAGAACCTCGCGGCGGTAGGCATAAATGCCTAAGTGCTTGAGGAAAGGGTAGTGCTCGAGCCAGTCGTTGCGGTCGATTCCACGGCAATAAGGTATCACCGAACGCGAGAAATAGAGGGCAAATCCCTTGTTGTCGACAACGATTTTTGGCGAATTCGGATTCACCACAGCCTCCATTGATGTGAACGGTTTGCCGAGGGTGGCAATCTGAGTCGTTGGGTCGTTGAACTGCTGGCAGAGGGTGTGAATCTGCGAAGCATCGATGAACGGTTCGTCACCTTGGACATTGATGATGACATCATAGTCGCCCCCGATTTTGTCGGCTGCCTCCTTGATGCGGTCAGTGCCGCTCTTATGGTCGGTGCGAGTCATCACCGCCTTACCGCCAAAGGCCTCCACGGCCTGATAGATACGGTCGTCGTCGGTAGCGACATAGACATCGGAGATGACGGCCGAAGCCTTCTCGTAGACACGCTGAATGACTGTTTTGCCACATAATGTGGCAAGAGGCTTGCCCGAAAATCGGGTAGAGGCGTAACGGGCTGGGATGATGACTAAGAATTTCATTTCTTTATTTTTTTGTTTTTATATGCTTCGCATAGAAATTTTTGTCGCTTCGCTCTAGAAATTAATTGTCGCTTCGCTCTAGAAATATTTTTCTGGCCGAAGGCCTAAGATTTCTTTCTCAAAGAGAAATAAAAAATCAAAAGCAAGTTTATTTTCCTTGATTTCTGGTACAAAAGTACAAAAAATATCTAATACATTTTGTATTATTGGGAAATTTTTGTAATTTTGGAACACATTTATTTTCGGAGATACTATCTCCGTGAACCATTAGTAACGAAGGATGATTATTATGAAGAAATATTTTCTAACAATGATATTGGCCATTTCTCTGCCTTTGGCAGGGCACGCTCAGAAGATTACTCTGGGTTCGTGCAACACCCACGACGGAGGCGTCTATAAGGGTGAGATGGCAGCAGGAAAGCCACACGGAAAGGGTAACACACTGTTCGATTCGGGCAACACCTACGAGGGTGAATATGTGAAAGGCAAGCGTCAGGGCTATGGCGTGTATACCTTCACCGATGGCGAGAAATACGAAGGCGACTGGTTCCAGGATCAGCAGCACGGACGTGGCACATACTATTTTGCCAATAATAATAAATATGTGGGAATGTGGTTCCGCGACTATCAGCAAGGTCATGGCATCATGTACTACTACAATGGTGACAAGTATGATGGCAACTGGTATCAGGACAAGCGTCAGGGTAAGGGCAAATACACATTCCAGGGCGGTGCCTACTATGACGGCAACTGGGCGAATGACAAGAAAAACGGTCAGGGCCACTTCGACTGGGGCGATGGCACAAACTATGTCGGTCAGTGGAAGGACAACCTCCGTCAGGGCAAGGGAACCTATGTGTATGCCAATGGCGATAAGTACTCAGGCGACTGGGTGAACGACCTCCAGCAAGGCAAGGGAATATGCAAATATCAGAACGGCGATGTCTA
>DCIM01000058.1:53462-55208 GCA_002316005.1 Prevotellaceae bacterium UBA1726
GGGCAAACTGAAGAAGAAGAACGGTGACATATACGAAGGTCAGTTCAAGAACGGCCGAGTGGAAGGTCAGGTGGTAATCCACTATGCCGATGGCTCGAAGTTCAAGGGCACCTACAAGGACGGAATGAAGAACGGTCCTGCCATCACCGAGGACAAGGACGGCAAGCGATTCGAAGGAACATTCGTGGATGACAAACGCGATGGCGACTTCGTGGAGAAAGACCGCAACGGAAAAGTGCTGAAGAAAGGCTACTACGAGAACGGGCATAGGTTTGAGGATTAATCCCCTTTCCCCCGCCCTCCTCCGGCCCCTTTCCCCCAACCCCTTTCCCCTCCGAATCTTCTGCGGGGCAAGGGGAGTGAAATGCAATATAATTAATGAATAATTAATGGTCAATTAATGGCAATTAATGTTTAAAAATATATTTCCGGATATTCCGGTTATTCCGGATTGAAAAGATATTCAAGTTAGACAATTACGCTAAAAAGACAATAATATGAAAAAGACAGTCAAGAAGGTGGAGGCGCCGATGCTGAAACTCCTCAAGAAAGACCCATATCTTCAGCCATATGCTGATGCTATCAACGGACGCCATAACTGGGCACTTGAAATCATCAACAAGTTCACCAAGAATGGCAAGGTGAAACTCTCCGATATCGCCAACGGACACGATTATTTCGGCATACATAAAACAGAGAACGGCTGGGTGTTCCGTGAGTGGGCTCCAAATGCTACTGAGATATATCTCGTTGGTGAGTTCAACGACTGGAAGGAAACGAAGAAGTACCAGGTGAAGCGCATAAAAGGCACTGACAAATGGGAACTCAAACTCCCAGCAAAGGCAATGAAACACGGTGACCTCTTCAAGATGAGCGTCCACTGGAAGGGCGGTCAGGGCGAGCGCATCCCAGCATGGGTTCGCAGAGTCGTTCAGGACGAGGAGACAAAGATTTTCTCTGCTCAGGTATGGGCACCAGAAGAGGAATACAAATGGAAGAAGAAAACCTTCAAGCCAAACACCTCGCCACTGCTCATCTACGAGTGCCATGTGGGAATGGGACAGGACGCAGAGAAGGTGGGCTCTTACACCGAATTCAAGGATAATGTGCTCCCACGCGTCATCAAGGCCGGTTACAACTGCATCCAGATAATGGCCATTCAGGAGCATCCTTACTATGGTTCGTTCGGATATCATGTAAGTAACTTCTTCGCGGCAAGTTCGCGATTCGGTACTCCAGAGGAACTCAAAGCCCTCATCGACGAGGCTCACAAGAACGGCATCGCTGTAATCATGGACCTTGTTCATTCTCACGCAGTGAAGAATGAAAACGAAGGCCTCGGCAACCTCTGCGGTGACCCGAATCAGTACTTCTATCCAGGTGAGCGCCGCGAGCACAACCAGTGGGACAGCCTCTGTTTCGACTACGGCAAGGACCAGGTGATGCATTTCCTCCTCTCCAACTGTAAGTTCTGGCTTGAGGAATACCATTTCGACGGATTTCGTTTCGATGGCGTCACCTCAATGCTCTATTATAACCATGGCCTCGGAGTAGATTTCGGTGGATATCCAGATTACTACAACGGTGGTCAGGATGATAATGCCATCTGCTATCTCACCCTCGCCAACAAGGTCATTCACGAAGTGAATCCAAAGGCAATCACCATTGCCGAGGAGATGTCGGGAATGCCAGGCCTCGCAATGAAGTTCGAGGATGGAGGTTATGGTTTCGACTATCGTCTGGCAA
>DCIM01000081.1 GCA_002316005.1 Prevotellaceae bacterium UBA1726
GCGTCTATGCCAACCAGGTCATAGATAAGCCAATCGGCAAATTGTTGAATCATAAAAGAGTCGTAATTGTGTAATAGATGCCAACAGCGAAGAACAAGGTGGCTACTATGCAGTTAAACCATTTTTGAAATGCCTGTAAGTTTCCTATGAATCGGCTCAGGTTCTGTATGCTGAATGCAATGAACCATGATACAAGCAGGACGGGTAGTGATGTTGCCAATGCAAAGACCAGTGGCAAAAGATAACCTGCAGTTGCTTCGGCTGACATAGGTATCAGCATACCGAAGAAGAACAATCCACTTGTAGGACAGAATGCCATGGCAAATAGTATACCGAGCAATAGGGAAGTACCTTCTCGACCTCCGCCAAGTGGGAGGTGACTTGTGCCGGAAAAGCCGAACTTAGGAAGATGTACCAGATGTCCAAAGAGCATGAATAATCCAATCAGCACTAATGAAGGTCCGAGAATGAGCTCACCCCATTCGCTGATGAATTGCTGCAGTTCAAAGGTGTCAGCTCCTTTCCTTATTATATATATCAGCACAGCACCTAATGCCGTATAGGCGAAGGCGCGTCCAAGGGTGTACATCAATCCTTGAAGAAACACCTTACGGCGACTATCTATGTCCTTGCTGATATATCCTACGGCCGTAATATTGGTGGCAAGCGGACAAGGGGAAATAGCTGTGAGCAAACCCAGTATAAAAGCTGTAAGCACAGGTATATTGGTGCTGTCGAGCCACATGTTCAGATATTCGGTCATACTCAATCCATTTATCGTTTATCTTAACAGATCTTCAATCTCCTTTTTCAGCTGCTTCTTGAATTCCTCAGGCTGATTCTTTGCGTACTTGAAACCCATCTGAGTGAGGTTCACACGCGTCTTGCCCCTTACCACGAAGAGAGACGAAAATGTCACCTTGTAGTCCTTTGCAACCGTCTTGCCCTCGTCAGTCGAAAAGTCAGTAACCGTGAACTTGATCTTTCCGTCTTTCATCTCCTTGGCATAATCCTCTTGAAGTAGTTCGAGAGCATGCTTCTCAATGTTACGGCAGGTAATACATCTTTGCTTGCCGTGGAAATACTTCACCTCTATAGTCTGTGCCATTACGCATATTGAACATACGAATGAGAGAGCGAACGCTAATAGATTTCTTTTCATACTCCTTCTTTATTTTAACAATGCATAGATTTCTGCTTCATTCTTCTGACCACGAGCCACTACCTGACCATCTACCACAATGGCAGGAAGCGACATCACATTGTACTGCATTACCTCCATGATGTCATCCACCTTCTCCACGGTGGCATCAATCTGGTTATCCTTAACTACCTTCTCCACCAGCGAGAAGAACTTCTGATTGCAAGCACATGAGCTTACCAAAACTTTAATCTGTTTCATAATAAAGACCCCCTCTGACTCCCCGAGGGGGAGAACCGTAAACAGGGTATGGGTTTGTTGTTTGCAGTTCGTAAAACAACGAACATTTACTATATAATAAAACCCTCGAAGAAGAACCAACGAGGGTTAGATGAGTTATGAGTTGTGAGTTATTGACAGCAACTGTCCTTCTTTTCGCAGAGTTGTAGGGTGAAGAACTCCGAAAACAGTTGCTGAGCATATTCCCAGTTTTCACGGTTGATGCAGTACTTCACCTTAGGTGCCTCTATTTCACCTTGAATCAATCCAACTTCCTTCAATGCGGTCAGATGCTGACTCACGGTTGCTTTAGCAATAGGCAACTCCTCATGAATATCCCCGAAATAGCAAGTGTCTTGCTTTGCCAGGAACTTCATGATGGCAATACGCGCCGGATGACCCAGTGCCTTGGCAAATGCCGCCAAAGTCTCCGTCTTGATACAATATTTCTTCTCTGCCATAATCTTCTTATGTTTTATGGTCGCAAAAATACGAACAATACTTGAATCTACCAAGTGTTGTTCGTAAAATTACGATTGTTTAACTAAGTCAGTACAGATTTCTCTCTGTCCGAAATAATCTTATTTGCCCATCTGATTATATTTTGAATATCTGTTACGCCGCTCTCCACTGAGCAGGAGTCTTGCCTGTGAGTGACTTGAAGAAGCGGACGAAGTGCTGTGGATATTCAAAACCGAGGCGCTGACTAACCTGAGAGACGGAAAGCACATCTGACTGTAATAGTTCTTTTGCCTTTGCCAAGAGTCGGTCGTTGATGAGGTCTTTGGCTGTGCGACCTGTCTCCGTCTTGATGAGTGTACCGAAGTAGCCGTTGGAGAGGCAGCATTTGTCAGCAAACCATGCAACAGTAGGGAGACCTTCGCGCTCAGCTTTCTCTGCAATGTATTCGTCGAGGAGGGAGAGGAACTTCTTTGCAACAGAGTGGTTGATCTCCTCTCGTGTCACGAACTGGCGGTCATAGAAGCGCAGACAGTAGTTTAGCAGCAGTTCGATGTTGCTGACTATCAGTTCACGCGTATGACTGTCGATGGCGTGATGCAGTTCCTGCTCAATCATATCTACTACCTGACGGAACACCACAATCTCAGAAGGGGAGAGGTGAAGTGCCTCTGTGCTCGTATAATCGAAGAACTCGTATCGGCGGATGTTAGAGCCAAGGTGTGTGCGGTTGAGGAAGTCGGGATGGAAAAGTATTCCTACGCACTTCGGTTGAATGGTAGGGTCAACCAGTTTCACATCCACCTGCTGACCAGGAGCGAAACTAGTCACTGTCATCTCGTCAAAGTCGTATGGTGTACGACCGTAGCTGATGGTACAGCCTTTCGTCTCTTTTAGCCAAAGTCCATACACACCATAGTGATAGCATAGCTCCTCCGGCATCTCTGTGCGTTTGTCCAGATGAACAACCGTAATGAGAGGGTGCAAGGTCTTAATGCCGAAATGGTCATTCACCTGCTGTATGGTGTTATAATAAATGTGTTGCATTATTTCTT
>DCIM01000004.1 GCA_002316005.1 Prevotellaceae bacterium UBA1726
TGTACATCCACAAGATTGTTGAGGTACTCGGTTCTGACAACAAGCTCGGTTAATCCGATTTTTCAAGACTTACAAAGAAGTCAAAATAAAGAAGGGATATCCTCAGTCGAGGGTATCCCTTTCTTTTTGTGTTGACCATTAGGTCAACTAATAGTAGTGGTAAATTTGTCTCTCTTGTCCTCGCGGATGTCATTTTTCAATTTGCCCGTATGGGCTGTTTTGTCAAATGCAGCAGCGGTCTCATGACCGAATTGCTTGTATTGATTTTGGAATATTACTATTCCTCCGAATTATTCTGTTCTTCAGGTGCTTCTTCAACGCCTTTTGTTTGCTTAGACAACCAACTGCTTGGTGTCAGGCCTGTAGCGGCTTTGAATACCTTTGTGAAGGTTGGGGCTGTGGCGAAACCGCACATTCCTGCGATTGTCTCCATCTTCTCGTTAGGGTGGGCGAGTAATGCTTTCTTTGCTTCCTCAACACGATATGCATTTGTGTATGCAGCAAAGGTGGAGTTGAAACTATCTCGCATCAATTCTGCCGCATAAGAGCGGTTGGTGTCGAGCATGCTTGCCAAATCTTCAAGTTTAAGACTTGGAATAAGGTAGACCTTGTCAACCGCAAACAGTTTCTTGCATTTCTCTGCCATATCCTCAAATCGTGGCTTTCTGTCAAAATAGACAGGCTCTTCATTCTCGTCAAGGATTGGCTTGTGCATGAAGTCCCTTGATACCAATATCAGCAGAGTCGTAAACAGCACAGAGTATATCATGAAATGCATGTACTTGGCTGTTGTGATTTCCCACACCTTGAGTGGAGTACTGACGATGATGATTACCATCACCAATGACGCCATCAACAATTCAATGATCACATTTGCTCGCTTACTGCTATGAAAACCTTGCTTTTTCAATTGATATGCGAGTAACGTGGTTCGGCACAGAATCCATATTGCTTGCATGAGCATCACGATACTGAAATTCATGAATGTGCCGATTATCTTTCCATTGGCAATGAAACAGATGTGTTTGTTGTCCACTGGGACTGTAGGAAGAGTGTCATCCAAGCATATAGCTCCATATCTGATGCATACCAACGATGTCATCAAGAAGAGGACGAATGTGGAAAACGATGCATGACTCTTACCAATACCCGTACATACTGCAAGGTACGCGAATGGGAGAGTGAGGCATGCTCCAATGCTTCTTAGTACAGAAAGCCAGTAAGGAAGTTCATCTCCATCAAACCAAACCAATCCCACTGCAAGGAAATAAATCCACGAACATGCCAACGCACAGAACAATATTATCCACCCTATGGTAGCTTCGCTTCCTCTCGACCTGCTTACTGCATAGCAAAAAGCAAGAGCCGTTGGTAGTATGACTATTAGAGATTCTAACATGTTGTTACTTTGTTGCTGAAGTGACGAAAAAGCGACAGCTTCATACTATCAAATTCCATCCTCCAATTTGCGTATTGTGGGTTGCACGATGCAAATATAATGAAAAGAATCAATTTCCGCAAATTTTTCCGTATATTTTTTGGAAATTTCATGGAAATAGTGCATTTTTCTTCTTTTAACCGCTGGTTTTTAGTGTTTTAGACTACCTTTCTGCTCAAATTCCCCCAATGCCCAAATTTCCCTATTTCCGCATGAAATTTACGATAACAACATTTATTAATCGCATTTTTTACGATTTCAACACTCTTTTTGCCATCAAAATGAAAAGGCTGAAAATGAGCAAAAATTCACTATTGAATTTCGGGTCATTCCACTTAAATGACCTCCTCATTTCAGTTGAATGACCACATCATTTCAATGGAATGAAGTCGTCATTTCATACTTTGTTCCTCGCGCGTAATTAAAATAAGGTGTAATTGTTTTGTGGATTCAGATAATTTTATTACTTTTGTATATAAATCAACCAAAAAGACAATGAAAAAGATAATTCTCTTTGTTTTGGCACTCATGCCAATGCTACTTCCTACTGACGCCCTTGCACAGAAGAAGACAATGGAACAGTTTGTCGACGAACTGATGGCAAAGATGACTCTCGACGAGAAAATCGGTCAGTTGAATCTTCTTCCTGCAGGCGACATCACAACTGGTCAGGCTATGAATACTGAGGTAGGAAGTCTTATCGCTTCTGGTAGATTAGGTGGTATTTTCAATATCAAAGGTCGTGAGAAAATTCAGGAATTGCAGAAGATTGCTGTTGAGAAGACTCGTCTGCACATTCCTCTCATCGTAGGTATGGATGTTATTCATGGCTATGAGACAATTTTCCCTATACCTCTTGCCCTATCGTGTTCATGGGATTTGGCTGCTGTAGAGCGTAGTGCCCGCATTGCCGCACTCGAGGCTTCGTGTGCCGGAATCAACTGGACATACTCTCCAATGGTCGATGTAGCCCTTGACGCTCGTTGGGGCAGAATATCCGAAGGCAATGGCGAAGACCCTTATCTCGGTTCTTTGATGGGGGCCGCTATGGTTCGCGGCTATCAGGGCGACTTCACCAAACCTTATAATATTATGGCGTGCGTGAAGCATTATGCTTTGTATGGTGCAGCAGAGTCGGGACGCGACTACAACACAGTTGATATGTCGCACCTGAGAATGTTCAACCAGTATTTCCCTCCTTACAAGGCGGCAGCACAGGCAGGCGCAAGTTCGTTCATGTCTTCGTTCAACCTTGTTGACGGTCAGCACGCCACAGCCAACAAGTGGCTTCTTACAGATGTACTCCGCAATAAGTGGAAGTTTGACGGATTCGTGGTAACTGACTATGCTTCAATTGCCGAAATGCAGAACCACGGTTTTGGTGATCTTGCTCACAACTCCGCCCTTGCAATCAATGCCGGAACAGATATGGATATGTGTGCCAACGGTTTCATCTCTACTCTGAAGGAGAGTGTGCAGAAGGGACTTGTGAAGCAGGCAACAATCGATCAGGCTGTTCGTCGTATTCTTGAGGCAAAATGGAAGCTCGGACTTTTCGATGATCCATATAAGTTCCTCAACGAGAAGCGCGAGAAGAAGTTTATGTATTGCAAGGACAACCGCAAGGCGGCACGCGACATTGCAGCAGAGACTTTTGTCCTCTTGAAGAACGAGGGTAATGTGCTTCCTCTGAAAAAACAGGGAAAGATTGCCCTTATAGGTCCTCTTGCCAACACCCGCGACAACCTCACTGGTACTTGGTGTGTTGCTCAGGATCCTACAAAGTACATGACCTTGAAGGAAGGCTTTGAGGCAGTTCTCAAGGGAAAGGCTGAATTGCTCTATGCTCAGGGTTGTAACATCGAGTATGATGAAGCATTGCAGAAGAGTGTTGAATACGGCAAGAACATCGACCGCGTGAATGATATCCGTGCTCGCAATGAGGCTATTGAGATTGCTAAGAAGGCTGATGTCATCGTCTGTGCTATGGGTGAATGTGCAGATTATTCTGGTGAGAGTTCTGCCCGAGCAAAACTTGACCTCCCTCAGTGTCAGATGGACCTCTTGAAGGAACTCTGTGCTACTGGCAAACC
>DCIM01000036.1 GCA_002316005.1 Prevotellaceae bacterium UBA1726
ATGCTTAATTGTTTACAAAGTTACTCCAAAATCCCAACACTAAAGTGTCCGGAGTAATATTTTAGTAAATATTAATATTACTTTTTGTCCTAAGTCAACATTTTTCAACACATCACTCAAATTACATAAAAGTGCATGCATCTTTTTTTTAGTGTAATTATCGTAATCATTGTAAGCACTAGAAAAAGAGCAAAACGCTTACAATGATTACAATGATTACAGTAAAAATATGCGCCCCTATGTTGATGAAAAAAGGTGCTATTATATTAATATAAATATATTTATATATATAATAGAATTCTGTGTTCAACCCTCAAATTGCCTCAGTGAGCGTGTCCATTTTTTCTACTGTAATCATTGTAAGCGGTTGTTCTCGTGTTGTCACCCTACCCTCGCCTGACTGTTCAAAAAATCTCAAAGTGGCGCACGACTGGCGCGTATGACAAACAAAAATCAAGTGCTACTTGAGGAACTCAAAAAAAAATATATTATCCTCGACGACACCAGTATTCATCGGCATAGCTGAAGGTTGTTTTTATCATTTTGGAGCCTCGTAAACAGACATAAACAGACATTTGCAAAACCCACCGCGTATAATTATAGTGTAGGGGAAATCATAAAACTGCTAACAACTGCGCGATTTCATTGACAGAGTGAACTATTCTTTTCATTTAAGTGGAATGATTAACTGATTTCAGAAAAATGAAGCTCTCATTCCACTGAAACGACGGGGTGATTTCATTGAAATAATATAGGCAATGACATAAACTGCACGATGGATACAAAAAATACACTCTCAGACGTTCTATTTATTTACTTTTTTATTAACTTTGTATTTGCTTTTTTATTAACTTTGCATTTGCTTTTTATTAACTTTGCATTATGACAAAATTTGGTACTTCATTAATCATATTTCTATTCTGCATTGCAGCAGGATGCTTCGCACAAAAGAACAAGGCTGCCAAGCAACATATCGTTCGCATTGAGACGGGACTCGTACAGGGAACTGACCACGAAGGTACGGAGGCATTTCTTGGCATTCCATACGCAAAGGTGGAGAGGTTCATGTCGCCTCAGCCGGTTGAGAAATGGGACACTATAATGGTATGCGACCATTGGGGACCTCAGGCGATGCAGAATGTGGGCGATCGCGAGATGAGCGAGGCGGAGATGAGCGAGAACTCGTGTGTGCTGAATGTGTGGACCACCGACCGACAGAGGAAGAAACCCGTGATGCTATGGTTGCATGGCGGTGGTTTCGATTCGGGTACATCAGCCTGGGACCCGGGCATGTGTCTGGCGAAGAAGGATGTTGTGGTGGTGAGCATCAACCATCGTCTGAACATCCTCGGATTCCTTGACCTCTCAACAGTTTCGGAGAAGTACAAATACTCTGGAAATGTAGGAATGCTCGATGTTGTGGCAGCACTGAAATGGATTCACAGAAACATTGAACTCTTTGGTGGCGACCCAGAGAACATCACCGTCTTCGGCGAATCGGGAGGTGGCGGAAAGGTTGGAACGCTGCTCTGCATGCCAGAAGCAAAGGACCTGTTCCACAAGGCGATAATAATGAGCGGTACTATACTGAATGTGAACAACAAAGAGATGGCCGAATCGCTCGGACAGGCTGTGCTTGAGGAACTGAACATCGACGCCGCTAACATTGAGCGAATCAACTCCGTACCTTACAAGGAACTATATGCCGCAGGACAAAGAGCGATGGCGAAGAGCATAGGCACAAGACGCCCGGGAACACCAATGATGTGGGGATTCGGTCCTACACCCGACGGTGATGTGCTGATGCAACAACCGTTCCAACCGGGATTTGCGAAGATTGCCGACAACAAACCGATTGTGATTGGAACGACATTCAACGAACTGCAACGACTGACCTACGACAAACCCGTTACACTTGACGAGGCTCGCAAAGAACTGGAACCTGTGTTCGGCGAGCAGACTGACGACTACATCAAAGCCTTCGACGAGGCATGGCCAGAGCATTCGGCAAACGACCTCCTCTCGGCCGACAGACTGTTCCGTCCGAAGACGATAATAACAGCCGACTATGTGACGCAGAACCGCAAGACACCGGTTTATATGTATATGTTCACATGGAAATCGCCTGTGCATCAGGGTTCGGTTCACGGACATGAGTTGAAGTTTTGCTACAACACCCTCCACCACGCAGGACGCGACCTGCCCCACCCTACAGCCGAGGATTTACGACTCGCCGACAGGATGAGCAGTTCGTGGGCAAACTTCGCCCATACGGGAAATCCGAACGCCGAGGGACTGCCTGAATGGAAAGCCTACGACAAGGCATCGGGCGAGATGATGATTTTCGACCGCGAGTGTTACATCCGTCATAATCCCGACCGCCGATTGGAGGAGATTATCAACGACTGCTGCTTCAAGCAACTGAAGGAGTTCAACGCGAAGAAAGCCGAGAACCAATCATACTACTCCACTCCACGAGTGAACAACAACGGAGCAACATATCCTCGAGTGTTGGAAGACGGTAGTGCGCTAATCAGAGTGAAGGCAAAGGACGCCTCAAACTGGAAGGTATCGCTCGACAACGACTGTAAGTTCTACTATCAGCAGGATGGCACATGGATGGCACATACCAAACCACTGGCACCGGGATTCCATTACTACTGGTTGAATGTTGACGGTATGGACATCTCCGACCCGAATGCTGTGCCATACTACGGGTGCGGTCGCTGGACAAGTGGCATTGAGGTGCCAGACAAGGACTTTGATGCATTGTTCACCCATGAAGATGCGCCGAAAGGACAGGTACACAAAGTGTATTACGAGTCGAGCGTAAGAAACGCGCAGAAAACCCTATGGGTTTATACGCCGGCAGGCTACGAGCAAGGCAAGAAGAAATATCCTGTGCTCTACTTGCAGCATGGCGGTGGTGAGGACGAATCGGGATGGGTGCGTCAGGGACTGACAAACCAGATTCTCGACGAACTGATTGCTGCCGGTGAGGCGAAGGAGATGATTGTGGTGATGGCAAACGGCACATTCAACATCCCGGGGGCGCCGTTCGGATATTCGATTGAAGGAATGAAACCATTCGAGAGCGAGATGATAAACGACATCATCCCTACCGTGGAGAAGAACTTCCGCGTGGTGAAAGACCGCAAGGGACGCGCCATGGCCGGACTGTCGATGGGAGGCGGACAGACATTCTTCGTAGGACTGCAGCATACAGAACTGTTCTCGGCGTTGGGAATATTCAGTACGGGAGTGTTCGGTGGCATTCGCGAGACAAAGGCCTTTGACGCAGAGAAAGCCATGCCGGGACTCATCAGCAACGCGCATAAATACAACCGCGACCTGCAGACACTGTATATCTCCGTAGGAACCGACGACCCACGCCTGACACCAACGACAAAGGCTGTTGAGGACATGAAGGCAAAAGGCCTGAACATCGTGTTTGAAACATTCCCCGGCGACCACGAATGGCAGGCCTGGCGCAAGTCGTTGTATAGTTTCGTGCAGAAGATTTTTTAAAAAGAAAAGAGTAGCACGAAAAATATTATCAGTAAACGCGAGGTTATTGAAGAATTTTCTCGGCGAGGAGTTGAACATCCTGTGTGTTGAGGACACCATTGCCATCGAGGTCGGCAGCGGAATTGTAAGCAGCATCAGGGGTGTTCAGAAGATTGATGAGGAGACAAAGGTCCACTATCGTGACAAAGCCATCGCCATCGAGATCACCAAGATTCTTGTCAACAAGAGTGAAGTCAATTTGGGAATTGTACTTCGGATAGATGGTTGACTCACTCCATGTCCTGATTTTCAAAGTGTAGTCGCCAGGATCGCGACCTTCAAGGAGTTTGTCGAGAGATATCTCAAAGTCTTTGATTTCGCCAGATGACATCGTGAAATAAATCTCGTCCATTCGTTTCAGTTCGGTACTGCTTCCTCGTGCAAACAACTGCAGATAGAACTCCCTGCTGACATTAGAATATGCCTTTATCTTGCATCTCACCTTTGCATTGTCGGTGGTAATGTGATAATCTGTAGAAACATTGTCGCCATTGAGCAGAATTGCCTTTTCAGGCATGCTGACAGGCAATTGGCTTCCCGTCCATGTGAAGGTAGGAACATCGGTGTAGCCGTAAGGCAGTTGCACATCCTGCCATGGTGCGTGTGGGTCGGAAGCATCCTTGAAGGCGGGGTAAGCATAGTATGTGCCAGGCGAGACGATGTTCTGCATATATACATAATAGGAAAGCGCGTAGGATTCAAGATCGCGCGTCATAGTAGAGGGCGATGCATCATAATAGACCTCGTTTGGATTATCGACATTGACATACTTCAGTCCCATGGTAACAGTCTGTGGCAGAACGCCTGTGTTCCAGAGATAGCCATTGACATAATTGTAATAGCCACGATAGCCAGATGTGGTCATATTGAGGGTATAACCGCCCGGCAAGCCCATTCCCACATAGGCATCCTTTGTGCCTTTGTCGGGTTGAATACCGATGGTTGCAGCCTGACCGATATTGAATGCATAACCAGTGTCTTCGCCCCACGAGCCGTAGTTGGAATTGCCTGTGTAAGGGTTGATGGCGTTTGTGCCACTGAGGAGGAAGAATCCATTGCATAAGCCACTCCAACCCCAGTTGAAATGGTAGCAGCCATTGCCGTCGTAGCCGTCGAGGACAAACTCATGACCGCCGTTCTTGGTGCTTGCACCGGAATAGACAACAGGACGACCAGCCTCGAGTTCGGCAAGCATCATTGTCTCCCACTCCTCGTCGCTATAGTAGCATCGGGTGACATTACGGATGGAGCGATCGTAGCCGAAATAGGTGATGAGGGCATAGGCAACGAGGTTGTGGCTTGCACCGGAACCCTCGCCTGAAGAGGTGGTGTTGTAGTTCATATCGACAGCCACACCACAGTCGTGCATCAATGTGGCAACGGCATTTGCAGCAGCCTCGGGATTGTTGTAAGAAGCATAGGTGTTGAGCATGTGGTCCCAGTCGTAGGTATGCTCAGCGAAATTGGATGAGCCGGTGTATGTCTTCTTGTCCTTTGGAAACTGATAGGTATGTTCGCCATAGCCATGAACAGGGTATTTGTGGTAGTTGATGACCTGTGCCATTGCCGTTGCCACGCAACCCGTATAGACACCGAAGTTGGAACCACGGTCGGTGCATAGGAGGTTGTAAGGAGTGAGCTGGTCCCATTCGGTTTGAACGAGCGGTTCGATGGCAGCATGACTGACCAAGGCCTTCTGCATTGGTGTACCGCGTTGTATGGCGGCAGAGATGGCACGGGAACAATCCTCCATCCACGCAGAGAAATTCTCGGGGAGGTTATCGGGATCGTACGAACCACGATCAGTATAACCGATAAGAGCAGGAGCATTGTCGTCGGCACCAAGGATGAGGAATCCCTCACCGTCGTTGCGGTTCATTACATACATCAGCGGTGTGTTGCCCTCGGTCTTTGTGAAGGCAAGCGACAGTTTGTCGGAAAGGAACTTCGCCGAAGCTGATTTCCTTGGAGAGGAAGAAGACTGTTGGAGTCGGGAAATAGCCTCCTCAGGGGAGAGCTGATGAGCAGACGCAAGTGTAGTAGTGAATAGAAATAATAAGAAAAGAATTAATCGCATAGAGTGGAATTCAAAATTCAGATACAAAGGTACTGTATTTTTTTGTAAAACGGAAAAAGAAGGGATGAAGAATTTAAACAGAAATATTAAGAGACGTCGCTACGCTCAAAATCACAGAAAATCTTTTATCTTTATATTAAAACAAGAATTTTCAGAATTAACAGAATTTATTTTTCAACATTAATTCTTCGCTCATTATTTATTTGGCATAGGTGCTCAGGCGGCAAAGCCGGAGTTCCATTAATTGACCATTCGCTCGGCTATGCCGCTTTCATAACGAAGTGGAGAAAGAATTTTTCATTAATTATTTTTCAGGATATTCAGGATATTCAGGATTAAAATTGTTTTTGGTTGTTCTCTGTTTTTGAGGAGCGGAGCGACGACCCAATAAATAAACGGGGCAAATATTATTTCCGAAAAAAGCACTAATGGCGGGGGAAGTATTAAATATA
>DCIM01000050.1 GCA_002316005.1 Prevotellaceae bacterium UBA1726
GCTCTCTTGGTTCGTGGTCCGTCCTTAAGAATCTCTATGCTGAAATCCGAAAGGCGGTCTTCAATATATGCCTCAACAAAGCGCTGCTCTTGTCGGTTTTTTTCGTTCCATTCCTGATAGCCGTCCTCATAAGGCATTGTACCCGCCAATGCCATTGTACGCCACCAAGAACCATCGCCTGTAAGAAGTATCTCTGGCGAAGCCACAAGCCATGTTCCTGTTGTCTTTGTTGACACAAGCATAATCATCAGTCGTGGGTATCTTCTGCATGCCTCAAGAAACAAGGTAACAGGCTCTACGGAAGGCATTTCACGCTCGAAGGAACGCGAAAGGACAAGTTTCATGAAATGGCCTTGCGTTATTGCCTCGTGGAACACATCAAAAGCCTTCTCATACTGCTCTGTGATGGTTGTCTCCTCCGGTTCCGGATTCTTCGGATTATCATTGCTCTGCGGTACGGGCTTCTCCTCCTTTGTGTCAGGTTTTATGAGTACAATCGGAGTCTTTCGGGAGTTGAGAAATGGTGCAATGACAAAGCCCGACTCACGACCAATCTCCTCGTAGGAGGTCAGCACACGCTCGGGATTCTCCGAACGGATTATTGTGTATGTGTCGGCATACGGCAGTCGGTAGTAGGCGTAACTCATTTTATCTCCTTGATATAGTTTGTTACCATAATCTCCGAAACAGGATCGCCATTCTCCTTCCTCACTTCCACGCGCCAATTATGAAGCCTACCGCCTTGTCGGATGATTCGTGCTGTAGCAATGACTTTCTCGCCAATCTTCACAGAACCCATGTGATTAGCAGAGACATTGATGCCGAAAACCATCCGGCCGGGACTGAGAATCATACTGCCCACACCTGCCACATTCTCGGCAACAGCAAGGGTTGCTCCACCCGAGAGATAGCCCCAAGGTTGAGAGGTAGTCTTACTGCAAACGAGATGTGCCTCAAGGGTTTGAGGGTCGTCTGTTGAGTGATATGTAATCCCGAGTGCCTCTGAAAGCCCGTCGAGATTGCTGTTTGCAAATTCAGGTACTATCATAACTTATTTCTTTTGACAGAACGACATTTTACCAGAAGAACATTGATGCTCCTACGACTGATATTGCTGCACCAATGACACCACGAAGGGTTATCGGTTGCTTGAAGAGCCAGTAGGATGGCAGGATAATCAATATCGGGGTGAGTGCCATGAGTGTCTGGGCTATGCCCACCTTTGTCAACTGTACTGCCATAAGCGAGAATGCCACACCAAGGAAAGGACCGAACATCACAGCAAGGAATACCGAGAGTGAGGTCTTTCGGTCGGCAATGGCTATTGCGAGCCTTTTGCCTCCACGACCAATCAGCACTACTGCAAGGAAACACGCGAAACCCACAAGACAGCGAATCATATTTGCCGCAAACGGGATGATATGCTCCATGTCCCGCAAAGCAGAAACGGGAATATCGTTCTCGTAGCATTCCATGCCAATCTTGCTGAGCACAAGTCCCAGTCCTTGCCCTATTGCTGCTCCAATGCCGTAGAGACCGCCAATAATGCCGTTTCTCACTGTTGTGCCGAACAAGCCCGAAGTCTTTTTACCGCCTTCTGCCGAATTCGATGGAGCAATCACTATCGCAATGCCCAACAATGTGACCAACATTGCTAAGACATTCATCCACGACATCACTTCGCCTATGGCGAGCCATGCTGCAACAGCCGAAGCGGCAGGGGCAAGAGTCATGAACAACTGACCATAGCGACTTGAAATGTAGACATAACTCTTGAACAGACAGAAGTCGCCAAAGAAGAAGCCCACAAATCCCGACAGTCCCATCCACAGCCAAGTCTTTGGACCGGCATATTGAGGTCCTATGCTTCCGGTAAGGCAGAACACAAGAATGGCGGTAAACAGCATAGCTGTGAAGAGTCGCCACACATTGAAGTTCAGTACACCGATTCGCTTGGTGCCTATCTCGCTTACAAGGGCTGTGACTGTCCACGAACAAGCCACCGCCAATGATATAATTTCTCCTAAATAATTCATTCTGGAGTGCAAAAATAATAAATTAATCAATTAAAGAAGAAGTTTCATGTATAAAGATTGTAAAAAACTATAGTTTTTAGAAAAATATTTGTTACTTTTGCAGAGAAAATAAAGTCAAAGTAATATAAAGGCTCGTAAAACGAGCACAGAGAAAAAACAATTTTATGAATATTTTAGAACTATCAGAACAGGAAATCGGCCGTCGCGAGAGTCTTCAGGAACTGCGTAACATGGGCATTGACCCATATCCAGCAGCCGAATTTCCAGTGAATGCTTGGAGTGATGATATCCGTGAGCAGTTTGTCGACCTCCCTGTCATCGGTAAGGATGAGGAGGGCAACGATATTACAGAAACCCCTTCGCCAGAGAACTCACGCAATGTGACTATCGCTGGTCGTATGATGGGCCGCCGTATTATGGGTAAGGCTGGTTTTGCTGAGTTGCAGGACTCAAAGGGCCGCATCCAGGTTTATGTGAAGCGCGACGATATCTGCGAGGGCGAGAATACCGACCTCTACAATAAGGTATTTAAGAAACTTCTCGACATCGGCGATTTCATCGGAGTGAAGGGTTATGTATTCCGCACAAAGACTGGCGAGATTTCTGTTCACGCTCAGGAACTGACAGTACTTTCAAAGTCGTTGAAGCCACTGCCTATCGTGAAGACTGATGCCGAGGGTAATGTATTCGACAAGTTCGATGACCCTGAGTTGCGTTATCGTCAGCGTTATGTTGACCTCGTTGTAAACGAGGGCGTGAAGGACACATTCCTCAAGCGCGCAACAATCGTTCGCACAATGCGCAACATCCTTGATGGCGCTGGCTACACAGAGGTTGACACTCCAATCCTCCAGAATATTGCCGGTGGTGCTTCGGCTCGTCCTTTCATCACTCATTTCAATGCGCTCAATCAGGATATGTATATGCGTATCGCTACAGAGCTCTACCTCAAGCGCCTCATCGTAGGTGGTTTCGAGGGTGTATACGAGATGGGCAAGAACTTCCGCAACGAGGGTATGGACAAGACCCACAACCCTGAGTTCACCTGTATGGAACTTTATGTTTCTTACAAGGACCTCAACTGGGGTATGACCTTCACTGAGAAGATGCTCGAGCAGATCTGTATTGCCGTAAACGGCAAGCCAGAGGTTGAGATTGACGGAAAGGTTATCTCTTTCAAGGCTCCATTCCGCCGCCTTCCTATCCTTGATGCTATCAAGGAGAAGACAGGCTACGACCTCTACCCAATGACAGAGGACGAGATTCGCGAGACTGCAAAGAAACTCGGTATTGAGGTTGACGAGACAATGGGTAAGGGTAAGCTCATCGACGAGATCTTCGGTGAGACTTGTGAGGGTGACTTCATCCAGCCTACCTTCATCATGGACTACCCAGTAGAGATGTCGCCTCTTACAAAGATGCACCGTTCAAAGCCGGGCCTCACAGAGCGTTTCGAGCTTATGGTGAATGGTAAGGAGTTGGCAAATGCTTACTCTGAGCTCAACGACCCAATCGATCAGGAGGAGCGTTTCATTGAGCAGATGCGTCTTGCTGACAAGGGTGATGACGAGGCAATGATCATCGATCAGGACTTCCTCCGCGCTCTTCAGTATGGTATGCCTCCTACCTTCGGTATCGGTATTGGTATCGACCGTCTCGTAATGCTTCTCACTGGTAAGTTCGCCATTGGCGAGGTGATGCTCTTCCCTCAGATGAAACCTGAGAAGAAGGCTCCTCGTTCAAGTGTCAAGGAGTGGGCTGAGATTGGTGTTCCAGAGGAGTGGGTTCCTCTGTTCAACAAGGCCGGCTACTATCTCGTTGGCGATATCAAGGATGTCAAGTCACAGAAACTGCAGCAGGATGTCTGCGGTGTAAACAAGAAATACAAGCTTGGTTATGATAATCCAAAAGTTGAAGAATTTGCTGCATGGATTGAAGCAGCAGCTCAGAAGACTATTCCACAGGAGTAAGTCTGGTTGTGGTCGTATTGCCATCATCGGTGGCGGTTCGTGGGCAACAGCCCTGGCAAAGATTTTCCTTGAGCAGACTGGCGAGATTGGCTGGTACATGCGTCGCGAGGACCGTATCGAGGAAATAAAGCGCACAGGACATAACGCTGCCTACCTCACATCGGTACAGTTTGATGTTGACAAGATTCATTTCTCGTCCGACATCAACGAGATTATCCGCGAATACGACACACTTGTGTTCGTGACTCCTTCGCCTTATTTCAAACAGCATTTGGCTAAGGTGACTGAGGACATGCACGATAAGTTCATCGTTTCTGCCACAAAGGGTATCATCCCTGAGGAGAACCTTGTCATTACAGATTATTTCCATCTGCATTTCGGCATTCCAGAGGAGCAGTTGGCAGTTCTCATCGGTCCTTCGCATGCTGAGGAGGTGGCAATGAACCGCCTTACTTACCTCACCGTTGGTTGTGCTGACGAACTGCGTGCTCAGCAGTTGGCCGAGACTATCCAGTCTGATTATCTCCAGGCTCGCACATCAAAAGATGTGAAGGGCATTGAGTATGCATCGGTATTGAAGAATATCTATGCTATTGGTGCTGGTATCTGCCATGGATTGAACTATGGCGACAACCTTCAGGCTGTGTATATGGCGAATGCGGCAAGCGAGATGGCTGATGTGCTCAACCTGCTGAATCCTTCGCAGGAGCGTAACATCACCGATTCGGTTTATCTGGGCGACTTGCTCGTTACGGGTTACTCTGACTTCTCGCGCAATCGTGTGTTCGGTACAATGATTGGCAAGGGCTACAGCATCAAGGCTGCTCAGACAGAGATGGAGATGATTGCCGAGGGTTACTATGGTGCGAAGTGCATCACCGAAATCCTTGAGGAATTCAAGACATTCTCTTTCCCTATCATCAAGGCTGTCCATACCATCCTCTACGAGAATGGCAATGCTGCTGAGGAGGTGAAGAAACTTACTGAGTCATTCCGCTAATAAAGCCCCCTCTGACTCCCCGAGGGGAAAAAAAGAACAGGTAATAAAACAATAAATACTTTATGAAATTAGACATCACAAAGGCAGCACAGTTTGTAAAGGCTGGTGCTGTAGAGGCTTTTGAGCCTCAGGTAATGGCCGCTCAGGAGGCTCTTGAGAACGGCACATGTGCAGGTAACGATTTCCTCGGATGGATGCACCTCCCAACAAGCATCACTCCTGAGTTCATCGCTGAAATCAATGCTACAGCAAAGGTTCTGCAGGACAACTGCGAGGCTGTTGTTGTTGCTGGTATCGGTGGTTCTTATCTCGGTGCTCGCATGGTTATCGACGCTCTGTCAAATGTATTCGGTTGGCTCAAGCCTTCAAATATGCCTCGTATCCTCTTCGCAGGAAACAACATCAGCGAGGATTATCTCACCGAACTCATCGACTATCTGAAGGATGTGAAGTTTGGTGTTATCAACATCTCTAAGTCGGGTACAACAACCGAGACTGCCCTCACTTTCCGTCTCTTGAAGAAGATGTGCGAGGAGCAGCGTGGTAAGGAAGAGGCTCAGAAGGTGATTGTTGCCGTTACTGACGCAAAGAAGGGTGCTGCACGCACTTGCGCTGACAAGGAAGGCTACAAGTCATTCATCATTCCTGATAATGTTGGTGGTCGTTTCTCTGTACTCACTCCTGTAGGTCTTCTCCCTATCGCTGTTGCTGGCTATGACATCGCCGCTCTCGTTAAGGGTGCACAGGACATGGAGGCTGAGTGTGGTCTCGACCGTCCATTCGCTGAGAACCCTGCAGCAGTATATGCTGCTTGCCGTAACGCTCTCTATCAGGATGGTAAGAAGATTGAGATTCTCGCTAACTACATGCCAAAGCTCCACAACCTCGGTGAGTGGTGGAAGCAGCTCTATGGTGAGTCTGAGGGTAAGGATGGCAAGGGTATCTTCCCTGCTGCTGTTGACCTTACAACCGACCTTCACTCTATGGGTCAGTGGAT
>DCIM01000023.1 GCA_002316005.1 Prevotellaceae bacterium UBA1726
TACTTTTCAATTACTATTTACAATATAAGTTCGGCAATGATACTGAATTGTTGCCGAACTTTACTGCTTTTATTTGCCGCCAAAAGAAAAGGAGTTTAGTTTACCCCCATATTATATATCCATAACTCAAACTAAACCTTTTATATTTCGACTACGACTTACATCTCCCTAAAGGGACAGATTACACCTCAACAGTGTCCCCCGAGGGACAGACGTTAAACTGTGCTTCAAGGCAATAAAATGGCTCGATTTTACGTTATAATATAAACATCTGCAAAGAACTGAAAAGAAATGAACATGAAAAGGCTATTTGGAGGGACAGCGATTGAAGCACAAATGCACTCGCTTCACAGCAAATGCAAGAATGTGCAAAAATCCGTGTTAACAAATGTGAATTGGCAAAGAAACGCATCGCCATATTTTCAGATGTTTGCTTTTTCTTTTTTTGGCGGCAACTTCATTTGCAGATTCTTGCCAATTTTCTGTCCCTCAAACGTCCCTCGACACAACTTTTGTCCCTCTAAAATAATGTTATATCGTTGATTATCACTGCATTAAATTTACAGATATTAGATTCTGCATCGGAAAATAAATTACATTATGACATTATTAGAAGCCATTCAGCAGCGCCACAGTGTGCGCAAATACAAAGACATTCCTTTGGAGCAATCAGCAGTTGATGCTCTGAGAAAGAAGATTGACGAATGCAACGAGCAAGGAAATCTTCACATACAACTGGTGACCGACGAGCGAAAAGCCTTCACCGGTATGCTGGCATACGGAAAGTTCAGCGGTGTCAACAGCTATCTTGTAATGGTTGGTCCTTCGACAGGTTCAGGAACCGTGAGTCACTTAAAGAGTCTTGACGAGCGTATCGGTTACTATGGCGAGCAGTTGGTGCTCTATGCCCAGACACTTGGGCTCAACACATGCTGGGTTGGTCTGTCATATCGCAAGACTGATGCATACGAGGTTAAGTCGGGAGAAAAACTTGCCTGTATGATTGCTATCGGTTATGGTGAGACACAGGGTGTAAGCCACAAGACAAAGAGCATACAGCAGTTGAGCAACGCCACAGACGACACTCCTGAGTGGTTTCGCAATGGTGTAGAAGCCGCTCGCCTCGCTCCTACTGCCATCAATCAGCAGAAGTTCCGCTTTGAATACATTGCTCCTACTTCGGCAAGCCCATCACAGGTAGCCAAGGTAGAGGCACACAAGGGATTCTCTATGGTTGGCTACACCCACATGGACCTTGGCATTGCCAAACTGCACTTTGAGATTGGAGCCGGAATAGATAATTTCACATGGGAATAGCATGAATATAGAGCAAGTCCGAGAACATACCCTCTCACTTCTGGGCGTTACAGAAGATCAGCCATTTGGCGACGATATCATCACCTTCCGCATTGAAGGAAAGATATTCCTTTGTCTGTGGTTGGGAGGCGGAGAACACGACATCAAGGACGGCGAACCAAGGTTTGCCTTGAAACTCACTCCTGAGAGGAACGAGACGCTGCGAGAGCAATTCTCGGCAGTAACACCCGCATATCACTGGAACAAGAAGCACTGGAGTGACGTCTATTACGAGCACATCGAAGATGCTTTGTTAAAAGAATGGATTCAAGAGTCATACCTGCTCGTTGTTTCCAAACTCCCCAAGACCGTAAGACAGAAATACATTTAGACATCGCACCCCCGCTATGCGAATATGTAAATAAAATTCACTTTACAACAAATCAATTTCGCTTGAATCACCGCCAAAATCACAGACACAATAGTTTGATTTTCAGGCGTTTGCAATCTCATTTATTTCATAACTTCATTTAAGTCAAATCGTTTCCTCATTTAACCGAAATGGCCACCCCATTTAAGTGAAATGACATGCTCTTTCAAGTAGAATGAGAAAACAGAGTAAAAAGTAAAGAAATTTCCAAAATCAAACATTGTCATTGTCATTGTCACGAATTGTCATTAACGAAGAAAAAGAAGGAAAAATAAATTCAATATATTATATAATATATATTATATAATATATTGACATTGAAAACATCGCGCAGTCTGGGTTATTTTAGTGTTCGTGACAACTCATGACAATGACAACGTGACAATGTACCAACTCAGTTTTCAACATTTTTTTGTTATACAAAAAAGGTACCTCAAAATTTGGTTATTTGAAAAAAAAGTTGTATCTTTGCAGTAAGAAAGAATAAATGACGAATTTCCCGCCGAGGTGCCAAGCACTACGTTCGTCTCGGATAACAACAAACTAACAACACCCCTCAAAAGGGAGGGCACATAAAATTATCATACGATGCATAAAATTATCATTTCCTTGGTATTAGCCATGGTTTCGGCAACAGTCTCAGCACAGGGCAAGAAGGTGCTGTTCATCGGCGACTCGATAACCGATGGTGCTTGGGGAAACAGTAAGGTGTGGAACGCATCATCAGAGGAACGCGACCAGTGGGATATGAATCACATCTACGGGCATGGGTATATGATGATCTGCGCAAGTCATTACCAAAGCAATTTCCCTATGGACGGATTCGTATTCTGGAACAGAGGCATCAGCGGCAACACCCTGACGGACCTGCACATCAGATGGCAGAAGGACGCAATAAGTCTCCAACCTGATGTCGTATCGATTCTCATCGGCACAAACGATGCAGAGCAGCTTATCAACAGCAATACCACGTTCGACATCTGTCAGTGGGAGAAATCATACCGCGAACTGCTCGATACCACCCTACTCGCCTTGCCCGATGTCAGGTTTGTTCTCTGCACTCCATTTGTAGCGGAGACAGGCAGACTGAAGGGAACTGCGACATTCGGCGAGAGGAAGCAGATGGTAGATGCCATGGGCGAAGCAATAAGAAGGATTGCAGCTGACTACAACGCCGTATTGGTGCCGTTCGACGAACTATTCGCAGGCCTTCTTTCAGAACCAGCGCCTAATGAGACATGCTGGATATGGGACGGCATTCACCCTACTCCTGCGGCTCACTACCGCATGGCACGGATGTGGATTGAGAGAGTTGGAATAGACAAATGCCAATCCTGACGAGTGGCTAAAGAAGAAATGGCTTAAGAAATAAAGAGAAGGTCAGTTTTTTGCTAACTTTCTGGGGCAAAGGTACATTTTTACAGAAAAAAAGCGTATCTTTGTCCCAGATTTTATAAATATAAATATCTGGACAGACAATATTCGCAATAAAAAGAAGCAAATATGAAAAGAATTATCCTCCCAATTGCAATCATTGCACTGTTGGCATCGTGTGGCAGTAAGGACACAAAAAGTGTGGAACAAAAAGAGACTGGCACTGCACTGACTTTGGACATAAACGCCTTCAAATGGACTCGCGAACCTGCATCGTGCGTGATAAAAGGCGATACCATAGAAGTGGTGACTGCTGAGAAGACCGACCTCTGGCAGCGTACTTACTACCACTTCCAGAACGACAATGCTCCTGTATTCCAGATGGAGACTGCAGAGAAGTATTTCTCGTTCATTGTGAAGACTGATTTCACAGAGAGCCATCATCGTTTCGACCAGTGCGGCATCGTGATGTATCTCGACTCTGAGAATTGGTTGAAGGGTAGTGTGGAATACGAGAACGAGGAGTTTCAGCACTTGGGTAGCGTAGTGACAAACAATGGCTACAGCGACTGGGCGACAACGGCTATACCTGCCGATGTGAAGCAGATGTGGTATCGTCTGTCGCGCCGCGAGGATGACTTCTGCATTGAGTGCTCAACCGATGGCGAGAACTTCACTCAGATGCGTGTCTGCCACATGTATAAGGCCACTGACAAGGTGCAGTTCGGTATCTATGCTTGCTCACCAGAGGAGTCGTCGTTCAAGGCTGTCTTCACCGACCTGCAGTTGACAGACTGTGCATGGAAGGCGCACGACGGTCAGCAGCCGGATTAAAAACAAGCAGATAAGAGAAAACGAAAATAATGACAGATAAAATAACAGCAATGGAACGCGGTATGCAGCGTCGTACCGAATTACTTTTAGGCAACGAGAATCTTGCTCGTCTGCAAAGTGCCAGAGTGTTAATCTTTGGCCTTGGCGGCGTGGGTTCGTGGTGTGCCGAAGCACTGGTGCGCAGCGGTATCAGGCATATCACAATCGTTGATTCCGACCGTGTCTGCGTGACAAACTGCAACCGACAACTGATGGCAACGACAAAGACCATAGGACAGGTGAAGGTGGAGGCATTGCGCACACGACTGCTGGAGATAAATCCAGATGCCGAGATTGTGGCACTGCAGAAGATATACAACGCTGAGAACGCCGAGTCGTTCCACATGGAGGAATACGACTTCATCATCGACGCTATTGACTCGCTTGCCGAGAAGGCTGACCTCATCTTGCGTGCTACGAGTCTGCCTGAAAACATCACCTTCATCTCTTCGATGGGAGCAGCATTGCGTACTGATCCGTTCATGGTTCGTAAGGCGGAATTCTGGAAGGTAAAAGGCGACCCATTAGCGCGCGCCATTAGGAAGAAGTTCAAGCACCAGAATGTGAAACCCGCTCGGAAGTTCCAGTGTGTCTATAGCGAGGAGAAACCGATGCAGAACATGGGACAGAATCACGCTTGCGGCACTGGTGGATGCCTTTGTCCGAAAGCAAAACTCATAAGTGGCGAGCGCGGAACGGATTCTGCTGTATATGATGCACCAGGCGATCAGAGTCTTGTTGAACACGAATGGTGTTCGTCGAAGGCACAGATAAACGGTTCGCTCTGCCACATCACTTCCATCTTCGGCATGTCGATTGCCGGAATTGTGATTAACACCATCATTGAACGATAAAGGATAACAAACAGTATGAGACTAATACTCACGATAATTCTACTCACTCTTGCGACAATTGCCATTGCACATGATGACAAGGTCGTATCCGTGGATGTGCTTACTGACGACAGCATCCGCACGGAGAAGACATTGGAAGATGTGGTAGTGAAGCCGAAGACGAGCGGAAAATCAAAACTCCGGATTACCAATACGGAAATGATTGGTCATGAGGAACTGATTCGTGCAGCCTGCTGCAACCTCGGCGAATCGTTCACCACAAATCCATCTGTCGATGTGTCGTACAGCGATGCTGCAACAGGTGCCCGACAGATAAAGTTGCTTGGCCTTAGCGGCACTTATGTGCAGATGCTTACTGAGAACATGCCAAACCTGCGTGGGGCAAGCATCCCCTACTCTCTCGGTTATGTGCCTGGACCTTGGTTGCAGAGCATTCAGGTGAGCAAGGGTGCGAGCAGCGTGAAGAACGGATATGAGAGCATCACCGGACAGATAAACATTGAATACCAGAAACCGCAAGGTACTGACGGCGTGCGCGCCAATGCCTATCTGGACAGTAAGTTGAAGCAGGAGGTGAATATCGACGGAAGTACACATCTCACCAACCGCCTCTCGACAAGTGCCTTGTTCCATTTCGAAAACCGCCAGACAGACCACGATGCAAACGGTGATGGCTTCATGGATATGCCAAAACAGCGTCAGTTCAACGGCATGTGGCGCATGGCTTATGTGTCGCCTGTGTGGATTAGTCAGTTCAGCATCAAAGGACTTCGCGACGAGCGCGTAAGTGGTATGAGCCATCATCACACTGCCGACCAACAGGCATCATCAATAGCGCATTATGGCATTGGGGTGAACACCAACCGCTACGAGATGCAGTGGAAGAACGGTTTTACGCTCAACCAAGAGCATAACACCTCCATTGCGCTGATGACGAACGGGGCGATACACGACGCAAAGAACACCTTCGGGCGAAGGACATACGATGTGAACCAGAAGAACGGTTACGCCCAACTGATGTTTGAGTCGGACATCACTCCTGAGCATAACATCAGCATAGGTGCTTCGCTGAATTACGACAAATATGACGAGGCATACGACACTGGAATGGAAGTGTTCCCTGCACCTTCGGGCTATTTCGCTGTGACTGAGGAGACAACACCTGGTGTGTATGCCCAGTACACATACAAGATGGGCGAAAAACTCACCGTCATGCCGGGCTTGCGATGGGATCACTCATCTGTCTATGGAGGGTTTGTAACTCCTCGACTGCATATAAAATATACACCTTGGGACTGTCTCACACTGCGTGCTTCGGCAGGAAAGGGCTATCGTTCGCCTCATGCTATTGCAGAGAATGTATCACTCTTGGCGAGCAGCAAGACGATAACAATGCTTGACGGAATGAAACAGGAGGAGGCATGGAACTATGGTGTTTCGGCTTCGCTGAACTTACCTGTTGCGGGTAAGAACCTTGAGGTGAATATGGATTACTATTACACGAACTTCATCAACCAGATGGTGGTTTACACCCCTATCAACATGGTAGGCCATACGCGCAATCAATATGTGTTCGAAAATCTTGACGGCAAGAGTTACAGTCACACTATGCAGATTGACGCGACATATCCATTCTTCGAGGGATTCACTGCAACAGGTGCTTTCCGCTATACTGATTCAAAGTCGACCTATGGCGGTGAACTGCGTATCCGTCCGCTGACTTCGAAATACAAGGCGCTACTCACATTAGGCTATAAGACTCCATTGGAGATATGGCATTTCGATGTGACAGGTAGCGTCAATGGTCCGGGTGAACTCTACGACCAGACGAAATATCCTGCCTTCTTCCAGTTGCAGGCTCAGGTGACACGCGACTTCCGCCATTTCTCTGTTTACATCGGTGGCGAGAACCTCACCAACTACACCATAAAGAACCCTATCATGGGTGCTGCCAACCCTTGGGCGGCCGACTTCGACGCTACACAGGTGTGGGGACCTACCGACGGGGCTATGGCATATATAGGAATAAGATTCAAATTAGAAAAACTATAAACAAAAAACGATATGAAGAAGTTTTTATTCATAATGGCAATGGCCATTTCTACCCTTTCTGTCTCTGCACAGAAGAACAGCACTATCGACACGCTGAAAGTGACAACAACACCACAGATGCACTGCTCGGGTTGTGAAAACAAGATTAAGAGCAACCTGCGCTTTGTGAAGGGCATGAAGAAGATTGAGACTTCGGTGGAGAAACAGCAGGTGACAGTCATCTACGACAAGAAGAAGAGCAACTACGAAACCATCGTGGCTGCATTCAAGAAGATTGGCTATGAGATAAAGCCTGTAGGTAAAAAAAAAATAAATAATTAATGAATAATTAATGGCTAATTAATGGCAATTAATGTTCAAAAATAAAATTATAAACCAACATGCAAAACTTTAATTACTATGCACCGACACAGGTTGTGTTTGGTCGTGATACTGAAAACGAGGTTGCCTCATTAGTAAAGAAATACGGCGGTAAGAAGGTTCTCCTCCACTATGGTGGTCAGAGTGCCATAAAGTCGGGACTTCTGCCAAAGGTAGAGGCTCTGCTCACAGAGGCTGGCATTGAGTTCGTGAAACTCGGTGGCGTAGTGCCAAACCCTCGTCTGTCGCTTGTTCGCAAGGGTATTGAACTTTGCAAGGCTGAGGGCGTGGATTTCATTCTTGCCGTTGGTGGCGGTTCGGTAATTGACTCTTCAAAGGCCATCTCTTCTGGTCGTTTCTTTGAGGGCGATGTGTGGGATTTGTATCTGCACAAGACTTTTGCAAAGGAGTATCTGCCTATTGGTTGCATACTCACCATCCCTGCTGCTGGCAGTGAGATGAGCAACGGTTCGGTTATCACTAATGATGAAGTTGAGGGTTGGTTGAAAAAGGACTATTGCGTTGACGAGTTCCGCTGTAAGTTTGCCATCATGAACCCAGAACTGACATTCACCCTACCTGCATGGCAGACAGCATGTGGCATCACTGATATGATTATGCACACCATGGAGCGTTACTTCAGTAAGGATGACGATATGGAGACAACAGACGCTGTGGCAGAGGCTGTAATCCGTACATGTATGTCGGAAGGTCATAAGGTGATTGAGAATCCTACTGACTACAAGAGTCGTGCAAACATCATGTGGGCAGGTACACTGGCACATAACGACCTCACCGGATGCGGCACAACAGGCGATTGGGCAACTCACAACATCGAGCATGAACTTTCAGGTAAGTTTGATGTAAGCCACGGTGCTGGTCTTGCTGCAATGTGGGGCAGTTGGGCTCGTTACTCACGAGATGAGAACATCAGTCGTTTTGCCCGTTTTGCCCGCAATGTGATGGGCGTTGACACAACAGGCATGACCGACCTTGAGGCTTCAGAGGCAGGCATAAAGGCAATGGAGGCTTTCTTTGCTTCAATCGGAATGCCAACCGACATCCACACCCTCATTGGCAGAGAGGTGACTGACGAGGAAATCGTTGATATGGCCGACAAGTGCACAACTGGCGACACTCAGACAATCGGCGGTCTTAAGGTCCTGAAGAAGGCTGACATCATCAAGATTTACGAAATGGCAAAGTAATTTCTGCCAAATATTGAACTACAAAATAATAGGAAATAATGGAAAAACTCATCGCCTCATTTGCTGTTGACCACACAAATCTTCAGCCGGGCATTTATATCTCGCGCACTGACGATTGCAACGGTATGCAGATAACAACCTACGACATCCGTATGACTCGCCCTAATCAGGAACCGGCAATGGCTCCTTCGGCTATTCATACCATTGAGCATATCATTGCTACTTACCTGCGCAACGACCCTGAGTGGCAGGATAAAATCGTTTATTGGGGTCCTATGGGCTGCCTTACAGGAATGTATCTCATCATGAAGGGCTATCATTCGGAGGAGACAGTTCGCCAACTGATGATTCGCGCCTATCAGCACATGGCCGACTATGAGGGAGAAGTGCCGGGGGCAATGCCTGCCAACTGCGGCAACTACCTGCTTCACGATCTGCCAATGGCAAAATGGGAGGCAAAGCGATATGTTGAGCGACTCAAGAACGAGTTCCACTGCGAATACACTCCTCTCGAACGACTTGTTGACGAAGACGGCAGTGTAATCTTCGACGCATAATCCAACTGTACTATTCAATGAAAATGGCACTCCTTACTCTACATCGCAAACAGTTTTTCCGACTGGCAATTCCTTATTGGGTGTTTCTCAACGAGCAACCGATAGGAATCATGCAGAGTAAGGAAGTGAGCATACAGATGCCCGAAGGGGAATACGACTTAGGCATTCGCATATTGTTCCGGCTTTTCAAATGGCAGTTTCATATTGGCGGAAGTAGCAGGGTGAGAATCTCTGAGGGTGAGCATCTTCACCTGCAGATAAAGGACAAGGAGCGTTGGTGGAACATTCTCTTCGACATCGACCTTGTGTTCTGGTTGGCGAAGTTCTTCTTCACCCTGCCCCACCCTTGGAACATCGTCTACGAAGTTGTGTCAAACGGATTCTTCGCCATCTGGATTCTGAGGATATGGCTTATCCGCAAGAGGTATTTTCAAATCGAACCAATAACCGACAAATAAAGTAATGCAGACTCGAGATCAGCGCATTTACAAAGTAACCATCACTGGAAGCATCGTCAACATGATTCTTCTGCTGATGAAGTTCGTTGCAGGAATTCTTGGTCATTCTGCTGCGATGATTGCCGATGCAGTTCATTCGCTCAGCGACTTCCTTACGGATATCGTCGTCATCGCATTCGTAAGACTGAGTACAAAACCAGCCGACAATGACCACGACTACGGTCATGGCAAATACGAGACAATCGCCACTTCGCTCATTGGAATGGCTCTTATCGTAGTTGCTATAATGCTTGGATGGAACGGCATTGACAAGATAATATATGTCATTCAGGGCAACACTCTTGAGTCGCCTGGTGTCATTGCATTGGTAGCGGCTGTTGTCAGCATTATGCTCAAGGAATGGGTGTTCCGCGTAACTCGCAAAGTGGCAAGAGAGGTAAACTCGCAGGCTCTTGAGGCTAATGCATGGCACCACAGGAGTGACGCTCTCTCGTCAATAGGTACTGCAATAGGCATTGGCGGTGCAGTGCTGTTGGGCAACAACTGGGCTATCCTCGACCCTATAGCGGCGGTTGTGGTGAGCATACTGATTTTCGCCACTGCCTTCAAACTCTTGCGTCAGGCTTCTGGCGAATTGCTCGAGGAGAGTCTGCCGAAAGAGACAGAGGATAAGATTGAGGAAATTGTATATCGCGACAATGCTGTGACAGACATTCATCGTCTGCACACTCGCCGCATTGGTAGTATCATAGCCATTGAGATGCATCTGCGTCTGCCTGCGGAAATGACTCTTGAAGAGGCTCATATCCACGCACACAAAATCGAAGATTCCCTACGCGAGGAGTTTGGCAATGGCACTCACATAATGCTTCATATTGAACCTGTAAAATAACACAAAGCTTATGAGAAAATCTATTATCACCTTCCTACTGACAGTTCTGTGCCTTTCATCGGCATTTGCACAGAAGAGTATTAGCGATACATTCTGGCGTGATGTGAACACAGGCGACTGGATTCTTGGCATCACTCCTGATGCAATTATCTATGACTGCAAGGTGTGGGATATCACTTCAAAAACAGAGAAGAAGGATGCTTATACCATCAATGCGCAAAATGAAGGCAACAGCATCTCTATTGGAATAGGCAAGGAGAAGAACTCGCAGCGTGTCATCACCATCGGCAAAAAGAAGATTGTCTGCGATGCTATCACTACTCCTATCATCATCGATTATCCTTCGAAGGACGACAACCATGTGATTGCCGACAACAACTATCAGGATGGCGACAGCGTGACAATAGTCGGTTGGCTTCGCAACATGACTCCTCAGGCAAAGGAATTGGGCGAGGAATTCACTGTGGCTTATGCAAATCTCTTGACCGATGGGGATATGCAGTTTTCTGCAAAACTTGATGCCGAAGGACGATTCAGTCTCCGTTTTCCAATCCACAACACTCTGACAATCTTCGCTGAGCGCGGAAGGGCTCCTGTGATTATTCCTGTTGAACCAAACCAGACTTATTTCATATATAAGGATTTCACTGATAACAGATGTTATATCATGGGCGAGAACTCGCGTCTGCAGAACGAAAGTCTCATGGCAATAATCACTCAGGCATTCAATTTCGAACATGGCAACTATCAGAAAGCAAAGGAATATGGCGGTTTTGAAGAGAATCGTGTTCATCTCGATGGTCTGAAGGATGCGGCAATGGCACAGATGGAACAGTATTGCAATGAGCACCCTACCCTCTCTGAGCGTTTCAAGACTTATTTTCGCAACGAGATATACACCGAGATTGGTTCCTCAATGCTTCAGGTGCGATTCGGTATACCGTGTAACTTCACTATTCCTGATGACTATCTTGACTACGTGACACAGAACTACTGGAACAAAATCGAGGAGCCAAGGACTATGAACAGTAATTTCGAGACTTTCTTCCACGATTACTTCGACTGTATTCAGAGGAATGTACTGTCGAAGGTTGACAATCACCTGCGCTGGGGATTCTATGAGGGCGAGAAGGACGGCATTGTGAACTTTACTGCCGAGGACAAGAAACTCATGAACGACTATGTAGCGGGGTTGAAGGATTTTGAGACTCGTCTGCATGCTGCACCAGAGGCCGACCGTCAGGCAATGATTGATGCCTACAACGCAAGCGACATCATCAAGCAGGTTAATGCATTGGTTGGACGCAAGGATGTGAACGAGGGCTTAAATCAGGAATTGAACCTGATGTCATACAAACTGATGCGTCATGCTACGGATTCTCTCGGTTGGAATCCTGCTCTCTACGACTTCTACGCTACTCAGGAACTCTATTCGCTCATCAACGGCAGTCGTCAACCATTGCGTCAGTACTTTCTCGACTTTGCCGACGCTAACATAAAGAACAATTCTGCAAAGAAGATGTTGCACGATTTGCAGGACCAGTATGTGGCAATAACAAACAAGACATTATCAAAGGATAATCTCAAGTCTTCTGACGATGTGGAGGGACTGACCGAGGGCGAGCAGATTCTGCGTAAACTGCTTGAACCTTATCGCGGACACTATGTGCTGGTTGATTTCTGGGGTGTATGGTGCAGTCCTTGCAAGGAAGCACTAACCCACTCGCAGGAGGAATATGAGCGTCTGAAACCATATGATATGGTGTTCATGTACTTGGCAAACAGGTCCGACGACGCTGGTTGGCGAAATGTCATCAAACAGTATGATGTGACTGGCGAGAATGTTGTTCACTACAACCTCCCTGTTCCTCAGCAGACGGCAGTAGAGAAATATCTCAAGGTGAACAAATTCCCTTCTTACTTCCTCTTCGACATGGAGGGCAATCTCGTGCCTGTGAATGCCGACCCTCGCGACCTTGATGCTTTCGCGCAGATGATGAAGCGCCTGAAAGAGTAAAAAAGTATAAAGTAAAGGGTAAAGAATTAATTTTGTTCATTTTGTCATTCTGTCTATAAGAAAACAACAAACAACATGAAGAAAATCGTTACTCCTGCTGAGGCGGGCAGGGAATTGGAATACAACTGCTGGATGAAAAGCAAGATGCCAATGGTTCATATCACTGTGACTCTTGACATCACTCGCCTGCTGCGCTTCTGCAAGAAGCATAAGGGCATTCCTGTCAATGCTGCAATGTGCTACTGCATTGGCCGGGCGGCTAATCAGGTGAAGGAGTGCCATCTGCTTATCAAAGACGAGCAGATAATATGGTCGGACATTGTCAATGTGCAGACTATTGTGAAGGACAAGGAGGGCAACCTGCGCTTCTGCGACCTTCCTACACTCGACAACCTGGAGGACTATGCCGAGCAGTACTATCGTCTGGTGAGGGAGGTTTACGAGAACTGCGACAACCATTTCGAGGACGACCGCATCTTTGTAGGCACCAGTTGTGTATCAACGCGCGTGCCTGTGGACTGTTGCGTAAACCAATGGAACGACAGTTTCCAGAACCTATTCCTGATGTGGGGTGCCTTCAAGCGTACTTTCTTCGGCCGTCGCAAACTGACCATGACAATGCAGTTCCATCATGTGCAGATTAATGGTGGTGAGGTGTGTCAGTATTTTGAGATTCTGCAAAAAGAAATAAACAATTTGTCATTATGAAAAAAACAATAACAACAATTCTTGCTGCTCTTGCTTTGGCAGGATGCACAAGCCAGAAATCAATGGAAACAATCGACATCACAGGAAAATGGAATATTGAGGAGGCTATGGGACAAAGCACCGAGAATGGCGAGAACCAGGCTTTCATCAACTTCGGTTCAAACGGTCAGATGAACGGCAATGCCAGCGTGAACCTCTTCAACGGCAGTTACAAACTCGATGGCGAGCACCTCACCTTATATAATATAGGTATGACACGGATGATGGGTGCAAGCATGGAGGTTGAGGATGCTGTGACAAATGCTCTTAATGCCACTAAGAGCATAAAGACTGAGGATGAGCGCGTCATTGTGCTTGACTCAAAAAACAACACTGTCATGGTGCTTGCTAAAGAGGGTGCAACTCCTGCAAAGCCTCGCGAGCAACTTGTTGGTGCTTATGGCGAATACCACAAGGTGAGCAAGGAGGAGACAGATTTGTTCCTTTCTACCTACAAGGGCGACATTGAACTCACTCCAAAGAAAGTCTCTACACAGGTTGTTGCTGGCATGAACTATTCGTTCTGGTGTCAGGACAAGGCGGGCAAGAACTACGAGGTTATCATCTTCCAGCCTCTGCCTGGTCAGGGCAATCCAGAGGTGACAAGCGTAGAAAAGAAATAAAAAGAAGTATATGACAGTGGTTTGGATTAGTGCTGCTGGACTTTGCGGTGCTACGATAATCGGTGCAATCCTTGGCTATTTCATCAAGGAACTGCCTCACAAATGGAACGACACAGTACTGGGCTATTGTGCCGGCATAATGCTTGCTGCGTCAACCATAGGACTGATTGTACCGGCATTTGAAACCATTGGAACATCAGAGACTATTGCAACCCCATGGAACTACCTGCTGGTTACAATAGGCGTAATGGCGGGTGCTTTGTTCCTCAATGTGCTCGACCTTGTCACTCCTCACCTTCATCATATCACTGGTCTTGACGAGGAGGAGCATCGCAACAACAAAACGCTCAACCACATTCTTCTGTTCGTGATGGCTATTGCCTTGCACAAGTTGCCTGAGGGAATGGCGGCTGGTATCAGCATGTGCTCTGGGGCTTCTGAGGAGGTGGCAAATGGTGGATTGGTGAGTTTCGGTATTGCTCTGCAGAACATTCCTGAAGGAATGGTCATCATTGCTCCGTTGCTTCTTGCAGGTGTCACAAAGATGCGTACTTTCATCATCTCTATAGCCATTGGCCTTCTCGAGGTTATTGGCGTGTGGTTGGGCTTTGGCTTAGGTTCTACCTCTGCAATGTTCCTTCCTGTTATGCTTGGCTTTGCGGGTGGTGCTATGCTTTATGTGACAAGCGACGAGATGATTCCCGAAACTCATGCTCACGGCTATGAGAAACAGGCCACCTACGCCTTGCTGCTTGGTTTCATGACCTTGCTACTCATGGAACAAGTACTGTAATAAACGAAAATACTAAACAACAAGATAAATATGAAAACCATTAACTCTATCAAACTCGCGGCATTGGCATTGCTGGCTGTAGTGACGACTGGTTGCAAGAGCGACCAGATGGCACAAAATCAAGATGTGCCGACAACAGTAGGAAACCCTTACCTTCCTCTCTGGGAGCATATTCCTGACGGTGAACCTTACATCTTCGAGGATCCTGATAATCCGGGCAAGATGCGCGTGTATATCTATGGTTCGCACGACTCTGCCCTCACAATGTACTGCGGTCGTGAGCAGGTGGTGTGGTCGGCTTCTGTTGACGACCTTATCCATTGGCGCTACGATGGCGAGATTCTCGTTGTCGACAAGAATGCCAAGGGCGAGCGTCTCTATCCTGACAGCATCAAGGGCGACATTCTCTATGCTCCAGATATTACAATGAAGGTGGAGGCTGATGGTACAAAGACTTACTACCTCTACCCTAACGACATGGGTAGCGGTCGCAACAACCTCGTGGCAAAGAGCAAGAGTCCTAAGGGACCGTTCGAGGTGTGCAACTGGAGTGAAGAAGACCCTAACTCAACTGTTGGTCCTTTGGGCTTCGACCCTGCCGTATTTGTTGACGATGATGGTCGTGTGTATGGCTACTGGGGCTTTGGACAGTCGTATATGGCAGAACTCGACCCTGAGACAATGGCAACACTCAAACCGGGGGCTGAGGTGCTGGCTGATATGGTTACAGGCGTAGATGATGAGGGAATATTCCATTTCTACGAGGCTTCGTCAATGCGCAAGATAAAGGATAAGTATGTGTTCATCTATAGTCGTTTCAAACCTGAGGGTGAGGACGGCATGGCTCGCACAAACTATACTCTTGCCTATGCCTACAGCGACAAACCGCTTGGTCCTTGGACTTACGGCGGAACGATTATCGACGGTCGTGCTCGCGAGAAGGACGAGCAGGGCAAACCATTTGCTTCTGGTACAATAACCGGCAACACTCACGGTTCAATCTGCGAGATTAACGGACAGTGGTATGTGTTCTATCATCGTCAGACTGGCTATGATGAGTTTGCTCGTCAGGCAATGGTTGCTCCTATCACTGTTGAGGTGGAAGAAGGCGAAGGTGGAAAGGTAAGCATCAGCGAGGGAGAGGTTACTTCCGAGGGTTTCTCGCTCAATGGACTGAATCCTCTTGAACGTCATCCTGCTGCCATCTGCTGCTGGCATACTGGTCCAAAACCAACCATCCACGCTGACAAGAAAATCTATTTCGGTTCGTTTGTTGATCGTGGCTATGGCACTGACGACAACTTCAATCATCCTTATGCTCTGCAGAACAATATCAATCCTGTAGTGAACAACACCGATGGTTCGATTGTTGGTTATAAGTATTTCAATCTCAGCGAGTTGAAGGAAAAGAACGATGTAGAACTTTCGCTCAATCTCATCCCTGAGGGTGTTGACGGAACAATCCATATCATGGTCGATCGTCCATGGGTTTCGCAGAATGGCAAGGAGGTTGGCAGCATTGCCCTGAAGGCTGACATGCCTAAGGAGGCAACTGTCATGACTGCCCCTGTCAGTGCCTTGTCGGAGTTGGATGGCAAGCACGCCATTTTCTTTGTCTTTGAGTCGGCAACTAAGGAGAAGTCACTCTGCACCCTCCTTGACTTCGGCTTCACTGCTAAAAAGTAAAGAGTAAAGAATCTATGGTAGCACCTGCCGCATCATCTTCCACACGCGATGAGCGCATTGCCTTTGTTCGCAAGCAATGGCAGTGCCTCAATCACTGTCCGTCGTGTGGCAAGTGCTACATTCTCAAAGGTCGTGATGCTGAGGAACTCTTTGCCGACTACATCAACGGCACACGCGAATACATTGACATATCAAAGGAAGTACGCAACAGGTGATTGCGTACTTTTTTTATGCCGTACAATAGAAACCCATCACATAAGTTTAAGACAAAAACCATAAAAACCATCAAAAACCGATTTCTGTCGTCTTGAAGTCTTACGCCTTCTTGCTGTCTGTCGAAGTGTTCAAGAATTAATGCAAGCATTATTCGTTGTCCACTGCTCCATCCAAGATGCAAGCATCTCAAACGACAGTAATCCAAAACTTGCACGCACGATTTGTGGTTTTCTCAATGAAGTTTCTTATGACAAAGTCATTAGATATGAGAATTGAAAACTCGGTGAGAGTTTACTTTCAAACGAGGATTCAAGAATCATATCTACAAGGAGCGATGCTCCGAAGAAACTTCGTTGAGGGTTTTTGATTGTTTTCTTGGTTTTTGTTAAATTCTCTCGTATAGGTTCAGGCATTCGCTCTTTTCTGCGGGGCAAGGGCGGATTATTACTTTTTCCTTCCATTTTCTTGGTGAAAACTAATAATTTGTTTATATTTGCATTCAGATATCAATTAGTCACAAAACATATCTTATGGCACGGGGAAAGAACACTTGCAGAATACTGAAGGAGATTCGCCGGCAGATTGCTGAAGCGAACGACATAGCGTATGTTGTAGAGGAGTGTAAATTCAAGGGCGACTGTCTTGGTACTTGTCCTAAGTGCGAGGCTGAGGTTCGCTACCTTGAATCGCAGTTGCGTCAGCGCCAGATGCTTGGCAAGGCCGTTGTCGTGGCAGGACTGTCGCTCAGCACCTTGACTGCAAATGCCCAAGCACAACCTGATGTCGTTGCTAATGATACAGTAAAGGTGGAGCAGTCGCTTGATATATTGGGCGAGATAGTAGAGACCATGCCTGCATTTCCTGGTGGTAATGCTGCGTTGATGAAGTACCTGTCTGAAAATGTGCATTACCCAGATAGTTGTGTAAAAGAGAAAATCCAGGGGCGTGTGGTTGTGGAGTTTGTCGTTAACGAAGACGGGCATATTTCTGATGCCGAGGTTATGCGAAGCGTTGACCCTTTGCTTGATGCAGAGGCATTGCGTGTTGTTTCGGCAATGCCAAACTGGATACCGGGTGAGTTGGATGGAAAGTCTACAAAAAGCACATACTTTCTACCTATAAACTATAAACTCTCGGCTGATGAATAATCTCTCGGCAAAGGTTATAGGTGTTAATCGCCACAGGTTGGCGGTAGACGGCAAGGGCGTCACTACTCTTGTGGGCTTCTACGGTTGTCCGCTGAGGTGCAGGTATTGTCTCAATCCGCGATGCTTCTCTACGGGCAAGACCTTCCCCGAAAAGGCTGTCGACGAACTGATTGACGAGTTAAGCATCGACAATCTCTATTTCCTTGCCACAGACGGCGGAGTGACCTTTGGAGGAGGCGAACCGTTGCTACAGGCCGATTTCATCTGTGAGTTTCGCAAGAAATGCCCTGAGCAGTGGAATATCTGCCTCGAGACTTGTCTGAATATACCGCAGAAGAATGTGGAGGCTGTGGCGGAGTTTATCAGCGAATGGATTATCGACATAAAGGACCTCAATCCCGACATCTACGAGCGATATACGGGTGAGGACAACGCGCTGGTTTTGAGCAACCTCCGTTGGATTGCCGCTCATCCCGACATTCAAGAGCGAACCCTCATACGCCTACCCCACATCCCTGACTTCAACTCTCCAGAGGATATTGACAGCAGCGAATCCCTCCTCCGCGAAATGGGCTTCACAAATTTCGACCGCTTCGACTATCAAGTACGCAACAGGTAATTGCGTACTTTTTTTTGTTCTATACAGAAACTCCCTACAGGTGATTCTTACACAATTTCTTGATTTAATACTATTATATAAGGTATTTTTTATCGTAAGTTACAATTTGTTTGCATTTTTGTCATTTTTTTATTAATTTTGTAGGCAAGAAATAAAGGATAACAACAAATAATAAGTTCATACACTTTTTATATGGCAAAAATCACAAAAGAAGACGCTCTGCTCTATCACGAGAGTGGCCGTCCTGGTAAAATCGAGGTAATGCCAACAAAGCCTTACCGCACACAAACCGACCTTTCGCTCGCCTACTCTCCTGGCGTGGCTTTCCCTTGTCTTGAGATTCAGGACAATCCGGATACAGTCTACAAATACACCGACAAGGGCAACCTTGTAGCGGTAATCTCCAACGGTACTGCCGTTCTTGGTCTGGGCGATATCGGCGCAATGTCGGGCAAGCCAGTGATGGAGGGTAAGGGACTGCTGTTCAAGATCTACGGTGGTGTTGATGTGTTCGACATCGAGATTGACGAGAAAGACCCAGAGAAGTTCTGCGAGGCTGTAGAGCGTATAGCACCAACATTCGGCGGTATCAACCTCGAGGATATCAAGGCACCTGAGTGCTTCTATATTGAGGAGCGACTGAAGAAGAGCCTCGACATTCCTGTGATGCACGACGACCAGCACGGAACAGCCATCATCTCTGCTGCCGGATTGCTCAACGCCCTTGAGGTGGCTGGCAAGAAGATTGAGGATGTGAAGATTGTGGTGAGCGGTGCTGGTGCTGCTGCCATCATGTGTACACGCCTCTATGTGTCGCTTGGTGCGCGCCTTGAGAACATCCTTATGATCGACTCTAAGGGTGTCATCACTTCCGACCGCGAGCGTCTGACCGAACAGAAGAAGATGTTTGCCACCGACCGTCGTGATGTGCATACTCTCGAAGAGGCTATGGTGGGTGCTGATGTGTTCCTCGGTCTCTCTAAGGGCAACATCCTCTCGCAGGAAATGATTCGCTCAATGGCCAACGACCCAATCGTCTTTGCTTGCGCCAACCCTGTACCAGAAATATCTTACGAGGATGCTATGGCGGCTCGTCCTGATGTACTGATGTCAACAGGTCGTTCAGACTATCCTAACCAGATTAATAATGTGATCGGATTCCCTTACATCTTCCGCGGTGCGCTCGATGTCAACGCAAAGGCCATCAACGAGGAGATGAAGATTGCTGCCGTTCATGCCATTGCCGACCTTGCCAAACAGCCTGTGCCTGATGTGGTGAACAAGGTGTATAATGTCAACAACCTCTCGTTCGGTCGCAACTACTTCATTCCAAAACCTGTCGATCCACGACTCATCACTGAGGTTTCTGCTGCCGTTGCAAAGGCTGCTATGGACAGTGGCGTGGCTCGTAAGGAGATTAAGGACTGGGATGAATACAAGCGCGAACTCCGTCTGAAGATGGGACAGGAGACAAGCGTCACACAGAACCTCTACGAGACAGCGAAGAAGCACCCACAGCGCGTGGTCTTTGCCGAGGGATTGCACCCTACAATGATAAAGGCTGCTGTGCAGGCTAAGGAGGAGGGCCTCTGCTACCCTATCCTCTTGGGTAACACAGAGATGATTCAGAAGAAGGCTCAGGAACTCGACCTCAACCTCGACGGTATTGAGATTGTCAACCTGCGTCACGACGACCAGCGCGAAAGTCGCGAGCGCTATGCACAGATTCTTGCCGACAAGCGCTGTCGCGAGGGCTACACCTTCGAGGAGGCTAACGACAAGATGTTCGAGCGCAACTATTTCGGTATGATGATGGTTGAGACAGGCGATGCGGACGCTTTCATCACTGGTGTATATACAAAATACTCGAACACCTTCAAGGCTGCTAACGAGATTATCGGCATTCGCCCTGAATACAAGCATTTCGCTACAATGCATATCCTCAACTCTAAGCGCGGCACCTACTATATCGCCGACACTCTTGTGAACAGCGAACCAACAAAGGACTGCATCAAGGATATTGCCCGACTGACAGCCAACACAGTGCGTTTCTTCAACGACGAACCACGAATGGCAATGATCACCTACTCTAACTTCGGTGTCGACAAGGGCGGTACGCCAAAGATGATTTCCGATGCTGTAAGGGAGTTGCAGGAGGAGTATCCTACACTGAAGATTGACGGTGAGATGAGTGTCGATATGGCATTGAACCACGAACTGCGCGATGAGAAATATCCATTCCTCCGCCTCAAGGGCGAGCATGTCAACACAATGGTGTTCCCTTGTCTGTCGGCAGCAAACTCGGCTTACAAACTCATCCAGGCGTTCTCGCCAGAGACTGAGGTAATCGGTCCATTGCAGATGGGATTGAACAAGCCTATCCACTTCACCGACTTCAACAGCAGCGTCCGCGACATCGTCAACATCACCGCCGTCGCAGTAATCGACGCATATGTAATGAAACTCAAGAAGTAGTTTTTTATGAAAGTCGTCGCTATGCTCCTCAACATCCACTAATTATTTCTAACATCCACTAATTATTTTTAAACGCAACACACGGAAATACGCTTTGCAAAAGAAAAGTTAGAGGATGTTTTATAGGATGTTTAGTGGATGTTGAGCGAAGCGACTATTAAAGAATAAAAAATAAGAAGGACTGGGGAGCAATCTCCGGTCCCTTTTGTTTGTAAAGATTTATCAATACCACGAAAAACACTCGAATACCACCTGTCATATATTTTCGCGCGGGCAATAAATTGATTTTCAGCACATTGAACTGAACACTGATTTATTCTTTCCATTTCAACGTAATGAGCATATCATTCCATTGAGGAGACACAACGAAAACGGTATATTTATGCAATTATTCAATTTGAATAATTATGCGCATAAATATTGTAAATATTATTCACAACGCATAGAGAGGGTTCAGCGTGAGTGTTGTGACACAACCATATTCAGGAAAAGACATACGAAAACAATTTCGATTTCAATAATTTCAATAATTTCACTTAATTAGGGACACGCATACTTACTTAAAATAGTCCTTATATATATAAATATTTATATATATAAGAATTTCATGTTCAACTTTTCACATCTCACAAATGAGAGCATATCTTTTTTACTGAAATTATTGAAATTATTGAAATTTTGCTATTTCTTTGTGTGTCGGTGAAGTTTTGGTATACCAGGCTACGCACAGAGATGATCATTTCTATTTGCAACGAATCAGACGGAATGAGGGCAATTTGCCTAATGGTTAAAAAATGTAAAAACACGAAAAATAATCGCCTGAAAACTAAAAATTGACACCTCTTTCGGGTATAAGGAAGTGTGAGGGTAATGTGAAATTTACATCTAAGATGAGAACTTAGTAAAAAAGGGAACCTTTTTTCTGTGTTTTATTTGCGACAATGGGAAAATTTATGTACTTTTGCGGTATATATCTGAAATAACAAATAAAATCAACAACTACAAATAACAAACCAAATATGAGAAGAAAATTATTTTTAGCAATCGTGGCCCTTGGGATGGCAATGACAGCAAATGCACAGTTGCTCCGTACTCATGTGGCACAGGGCGAGATTGAAGGTGAACTGATTGAGGGCTTTGCTCTCTACAAGGCTATTCCTTATGCAGAGGCTCCTGTGGGCAACCTCCGTTGGAAGGCTCCTGTGCCAAAGGCTCCTTGGCAGGGCGTGTATAAGGCAGAGAAATGGGGCGACCGCCCTGTTCAGACTGTGGACCCTAACCAGAACGGGGGCGACCTCGGCATGAGCGAGGACTGTCTGTACCTGTCGGTGGAGACTCCTGCAAAGTCGAAGGACGAGCGTCTGCCGGTGTTCGTGAATATCCATGGCGGTGGTTTCTCTACTGGTTCGTACAGCGGCACTCAGGAGAGTTTCGTTCGCGAGGGCATCGTCTATTGTTCTATTGAATATCGTCTGGGCGCGCTCGGTTTCATGGCTCATCCAGAACTGAGCAAGGAATCGAAGGAGGGCATCTCGGGCAACTACGGCATTTACGACCAGATTTGCGCTTTGCAGTGGATTCACGATAATATTGCTGCCTTTGGCGGTGACCCAGAGAAGGTTACCATCTGCGGTGAGTCGGCTGGTGGCATCTCGGTGAGCATCCTCTGTGCCTCGCCTCTCTGCAAGGGATTATTCCGTGCAGCAATAAGCGAGAGCGGTAGTTCGTTCTGCCCAGTCTTGACCGATGAGAGTGCTCCTGCTGGTAGCAACGCCACACGCTACTACAAGAGTTCGGAGAAACTGGGACTTGACTTCCAGAAGCGCTGCGGTGCAAAGAACATGAAGCAGTTGCGTAAGGTAAGCGGCGAGGAACTGCTGAAGCAGACTCAGGGATGGGAGTTCTGGCCTGTTGTCGACGGCAAGGCTATCACTGGCGACCTCTACGAACTCTACCAGAAGGGCGAGTACAACGATGTGGATGTCATCATGGGCTACAACTCCGACGAGGGTAGTCTGTTCGTCTATCAGATGACGATGGACGGCTACAAGGCAGCAGCTCAGAAGTATGGCACTGCCGCTGAGAAGCTGATGGAGGCTTATCCTGCAACAAACGACAAGGAGGCTCAATATGCCGTACAGGACATCTTCCGCGACACAGCGTTCGGCTGGGGCACATGGGCTTGGGCTAACCTGCAGTCAAAGACTGGCAAGAAGAATGTGTATATGTACTACTTCGACCAGGTTTCGCAGAACAGCATACTGAAGTTCCCTCTCAAGGGTGCTACTCATGTGGCAGAGATGCCGTTCATCTATGGTTGGAACTGGGGTCCTATGACTGATATCGACACTCACATGGCACAGATCATGCCACAGTACTGGATTAACTTCATCAAGAACGGTAATCCAAATGCCGACGGTCTGCCATTCTGGACCACCTACAAGCAGGATGAGCCAACAGTGATGCACATGCACAACGGGTTCCAGTTGACCAAAGCCCCAAACCAGAAGCAGATGGATTTCTGGGAGGCATTGTTCGGAACAATGAGGTAACGGCCCCTTTCCCCCAACGGCCCCTTTCCCCCAACCGGCCCCTTTCCCCCGCTTCGCTCCCCCTTTCCCCTCCGAATCTTCTGCGGGGCAAGGGGAGTGAAATGCAAAGAAGTAGCCTCTGCATTTTACCCGACGGTAAAAGCCCCCGCTCTCCCCTTTAGGGAGAGTGCCGCTGACGCAAAAGGAGAAATAATAATTAATGAATAATTAATGGGTAATTGGTGAACTCCGGCTTTGCCGCCTGAGCACCTATGCCAAATAAATAATGAGCGAAGAATTAATGTTGAGAAAAAAAAATCTGGATATTCAGGATATTCCGGATTAAAATAATTACAACTGCATGTGAATTATAATGTTGAATTGGAATTACATAACATATTTCTTTGTGGCGTTGAATGTCGTGACATTCATTGTCTACGGCATTGACAAACTGAAGGCGCGCAGACACAAGTGGCGCATACCGGAAAGCACCCTACTCCTCCTCGCTGTCGTTGGTGGCAGCATCGGGGCATTGCTGGGCATGAAACTGTGGCACCACAAGACGCAACACAAGAAATTCAAGTACGGTCTGCCAGCGATACTGCTCGTGCAAGTGGTACTCGCTGTGGCGATTCTTCGAATCTAAATGATATAAAACATAAAAAAACAAACGATATGAAGATTATTGGTAACTTACTTTGGTGGGTGTTTGGTGGTCTGGAGGCTGCCATTGGTTATTTCACAGGTAGTCTGGCACTGGCGATAACGATTATCGGTATTCCTATTGCCTTGCAGACATTCAAGATAGGACTGCTCTGCCTGTGGCCTTTCGGGGCAAAGATAAAGAACACAAAGAGTCCTTCTGGTTGCATCACAATCCCGCTGAACATCATCTGGATCATCTTCGGTGGTTGGTGGGCATGGCTTTGCCATGTGTTCTTCGGTTGTCTGCTCTTCATCACCATCATCGGCATTCCTTTCGGCAAGCAGCACTTCAAAATGGCCGGCCTCGCACTTGCACCATTCGGGAAGGAGGTAGAAATCGGTTAAACCTCCCCTTCCCCCGCTTCGCTTTCCCCTTCCCCGCTCGGGGCAGGGGAGTAAAATGCAATATAATTAATGAATAATTAATGGGCCGCTCGGCTTTGCCGCTTTCATAGCGAAGCGGAGAAAGAATTAATGGCAATTAATGTTTTAATAAAAAAAATAATTTTCTGTGATTTTGAGCGGAGCGACTAGGAAAAAAAATTAGTGAAATTCGTGTCATTCGTTGATAAAAAAAAATACTATGCGAAAGAATATAATTGCTGTCATTGGGCTTGTGGTTTGCTTGGCGGGTTGCGAGGTGGGCACTAGCATGGCGGAATCACAATGGGACGATGCCGACAACTGGATTGTGGCAGAGGACTCCATTGACGAGGAGAAGGTGGATGTGTTCTACATCGCCTCTACGAATGTTGTCTCGGCAAAGGACGAGAACGGGGAGTTCTCTTTCCGCGCTACACTGAACGAGACGGAGAGGAAATACCTGGCACAGGAGATGGTGTATGTACGCGACAGTATGTTCCAGAAGGATTTCAACTACTTCGCGCCATTCTATCATCAGTTCACCTTTGAGGCACATTCCAAATATCCAGAGAAGATGGACTCTGTCAGAAACGAGGTACGCAGAGAGGTACACGAGGCATTCGACTACTATATGGCAAACAAGAATAACGGGCGTAGATTCATCCTTGCGGGATTCAGTCAGGGTGCAGAGATGATTACCGATATTCTGCGCCACCTCACCCCAGAGCAGTACTCTCATCTTGTGGCAGCATACGCCCTTGGCAATAAGATTACGGCAGAGGACACAACGAACTACAAGACTGTGAAACCGGCACAAGGCGAGGCAGACACTGGTGTTGTGATTGCCTACAACTCCGTGCTCAACTCCACAGCAGGCATTTGGGATGCAGTGGCAGGCGGCACTGTGGCGTGTATCAACCCAGTGAACTGGAAAACCGACTCTACCCCAGCCTATTTCACTTTCCGCGGCGAGAAGCATAAGGTGCATGTTGACAAAGAGACGAAGGTGCTGATAGTAGAGGCCGCCCCTACATACTACCACGAATGGGTGGAGACAAATCCGCTCTTCTCGAATGCCGGTCTGAGCAAGGACTGCCTCCACCACTGGGATATATTGTTCTATACCCCAAACATTCATGATAATGCAATTAAAAGAAGCCGAACTACCTCCCCTTCCCCCGCTTCGCCTACCCCTTCCCCGCTCGGGGCAGGGGAGTAAATACTCCATTTTACTTTTAGACAGAATGACATAATGAACAAATAATTAATGAATAATTAATGGGCAATTATATGATAATTAATGTTCAAAAATAATTCTGCTAATTCTGTAAATTCTTGTTGAAATAAAATTTCCGTCTTTATGAAAATTGTTCTGGCATTTGACTCTTTCAAGGGTTGCCTCACGGCAGAGGAAGCCTGTCGCACTGCAGCATCAGCAATAAGCAGTGGGATGCCCGACGCTGAGGTGGTAGAGATGCCACTTAGCGACGGCGGGGAGGGACTGGTGGAGAGCATGAAGGCGGCATTCGCAAGGAAAGGCGAACGCCTGACAACAATAGAATGCAAGGCCCACGGGCCACTGATGGAAGATGTGGTGGCTCATTATGCCATTTCCTGTGACGGCACAACAGCCTTTATGGAGATGGCAGAGACAAGTGGACTGACACTCGTGCCAACGAACAGACGCAACCCTCTACGCACGACAACCTACGGCGTGGGTGACATGCTTCTTGATGCCTCGCGCAGAGGATGCAAGAAGGTGGTGATGGGTATTGGTGGCAGTGCCACTTGCGACGCTGGCAAAGGAATGATTGACCGCCTTCGCAATTCGGCAGAAAACCTCAACTTCGAGAATATCACTGTGGCATGCGATGTCACTAACCCACTCTACGGGGAGAATGGTGCCGCCTATGTGTTTGGTCCTCAGAAGGGAGCAGACGCCGCACAGGTGGAAGAACTTGACAAACGGCTGCGCCTCTTTGCAAAGGAAACAGAGGCACTGGGCAAGGCAACACCTGAACAGGCCAACCGTCCTGGTACGGGTGCTGCTGGCGGATTGGGCTATGGACTGATGGCATATCTGAACGCCGAACTGAAATCGGGTATTGACATCATTCTCGATATCAACTGTTTCGACAGAGTCATCAGTAATGCCAATCTGGTGATCACCGGCGAAGGGAAATCGGATGCGCAGACGCTGATGGGGAAAGTGCCTCACGGAGTACTAAACCGCTGCAAGGTAAAGAATATCCCTGTGTGGCTACTATCGGGCGGCATTGAAGAAGAGGCCATCCTCAAGGAGCATTTCAGTATTGTCAGAAGCATCAACGAAGGCGATTCACGACCAATTGAAGTTCTGATGCAAAAGGAAGTGGCGAAGGAGAATATAAAGAGAAGCCTCACCCCCCTACCCCCACCGGCCCCTTTCCCCCAACCCCTTTCCCCTCCGAATCTTCTGCGGGGCAAGGGGAGTGAAATGCAAATAATTAATGAATAATTCTTTCTCCACTTCGTTATGAAAGCGGCATAGCCGAGCGAATGGGCAATTGGTGAGACTCCGGCTTTGCCGCCTGAGCTTGCGAAGAATTAATGTTTTAATAAAAAAATAATTTTCTGCGATTTTGAGCGGAGCGACTAAGAAAAAAAATTAGTGTAATTAGTGTAATTCGTTGATTAAAAAATGAAAATTAAATATAAGGACCTGTTTATCGATTTTGACGACACGCTTTACGACACTCACGGCAATGCGATCATTGCACTGAAGGAGTTGTACGAGGCTTTCAACCTCGGCGAGAAACTCTCGTCGGAGGAGAAATTCTACGAGGAATACTGGAAGGCGAATGTCGCACTGTGGGGACAATACAGCCGTGGCGAGATAGAACGCGACTACCTCATCGTGGAGCGTTTCCGTCGTCCGTTAGCGGCTTGCGCCTACTCCCCAGAGGGATGGCTCACAAAGGAATACTGCCTCAAGGTGAGCGACAAATTCCTTGAGTTTTGTTCCGTAAAACCGGGTGTTGTTGAAGGAGCACACGAACTCGTCAAGTATCTGAAAACCAGTGGTTACAGGTTGCATATCTGCAGTAATGGTTTTCATGAAGTGCAGTATAAGAAACTGCGTGCCTGCGGACTGCTCGACTATTTCGACACAATCATTCTGAGTGAGGACGCAGGAGTGAACAAGCCATCGCCAGCATTCTTCGACTACGCCTTCCGAATGACTGGTGCTGAGCGCGAGACAACACTGATGATTGGCGACAACTACAACTCCGACATCATTGGTGCGATAAACTCCGGCATTGACACAATGCTCTTCATGCGCTGGCCCGCCATTGAAATGCCCAAAAAGCCAAAATATCAAGTGGAAAAACTGAAGGATATAATGGAAATCATATAAAAGCCGGCCACCCGCTCTCTCAGCCCCTTTCCCCCAACCCCTTTCCCCTCCGAATCTTCTGCGGGGCAAGGGGAGTGAAATGCAAATAATTAATGAAAAATTAATGGATAATTCGTGATAATTAATGTTGAGATAATTTTTTTCCGGATATTCCGGATATTCCGGATTGAAAACAGATTCTGCGGCTCTTTATATTGAAAAACTCGGGGAGGGGAAAAACTGAAAAGTTTTTTTCTTCTACTTTTTGGGATTTTCCATTGATTTTTGTATCTTTGCAGAAATAAACAAAAACTACTGCAAAAGTTATGAAAAAGAAGAGCCTTTCGCTAAGCATCAGATGTGCAATGTTCTGCATGTTCTTACTCTTTGCTTCACTGCAAGGACATGCATGGAATGTAGCGGAGACGGAGATACAACCTACTATAACAATCAACAACGACAGCATAGCACAGCCTCAACTGAAGAAGAGCACCTTCTGGCAGAAGATGTTCACACCAGTGAAATGGGTTATGAAAAACTGGACGGCCTACGATCCAGACTACTCCATCCCTTCATTCTATAACTTCGTTTTCCAATTGCAGAACACCACATCAATGGAATGGGTGCGTATGTGGACACCAGAAGGAATGGACATCACAATGCACTCGAAGATGAGCAATCGCATTGGTCCTTATGTGGGATACGCCTTCCTGATGTTCGGTACAACCGTTGACCTCAACGCCTTGAAAGGCAGTAACGACCGCGATGAGTTCACCCTCTCAATAAACAGCAACCTGTTCAACATCGACCTTATCCGCCGTAGGACAGGAGGCGACTTCAGCGTGTCGCGCCTGAAGGGAGCCTTTGAAGACCCTGTGGCAGGCAAAATACGCACATACGATTTCCACGATTTTGCACACGCCGACAAGGATATGGGCGATATGGTGAGAATTGGTATCACAGGCGTCAACATCAATTATTTCACCAACCATCGTCGCTACTCCAATCCTGCAGCATTCTCGAACGGAGCAATACAGTTGCGCTCTGCTGGTTCACCAATTATCGGTCTTGGTTTTGTGCATCAGACAATAACCAACCACATAGGCGAACTCATTGACGACTATGCCATCAGAAAGTCAATGAGCGACATGACAGATGACCAGAAAGAGAGTTTCCTCGCCATCGTGAACGAAGGAAGAACAGACAAGATAAAGACGCTTTCGGAATACGGTCAGTATATGACCGACACTTACAAGTCGGACCCTGCAAAGCACAAGTCGGAGTTGAAGTCGTTTTTCAACAACAGCGTTGTACAGCCAATCATCTTCGGCCAGAGAGAGGCTGGCGGCAGTGGAATATCAGGATTCAAGGACAGCGGACTGTTAGGCTATTACACCAACGGCATTCCTTCGAATATCACAATCAACGATTTCCATCTGCAGTTAGGCTATGCCTATAACCTCGTGTTCTCACGCCGACTGCTCTTGGGAATGTCGTTGATAACATCGCCTTCGCTGAAGAGCGTGAAATACAACAACGAGGACAACTACATTGCGCGTTCGGCTGAAGACCTGACAGACGCAATGAACCAATACTATGGAAAATCGGGCGAAGAAGCATATACTCCCGACTTTATCTGCATCAACCAGAGTTACAACGGATTTGGTCTGAATGCCTTCGGCCGATTGAGTCTCACATATAACTACGACCGTTGGCGTGCAGGAGTAAACATCAATGCAAGCACCTATCATTTCATGTACAAGGACTTCTTTATGGCCGACACCTATGGCAGTGCAACGGTTTATGTGGGATGGTGTTTCGGCAGAAAGAAGCAGTTCAAAGATGGTCAGAGGGACAACACCACCTTCGTCACTACTGCACTCTCAAAACAGCAGATTGCAGAGAAACTCGACACAATGCCAGAAGGTAATCTCGGCAGAGGAAACGCATTTCTGCAGCAAGAGGGCAAGACAAAATACAAGAACGACCGACTGGATTTCGAATTCTACGGTTGTGACCTTGTAAAGGGTCCTGACGGCAACTATGGTTCGTTTGTTGTAGAAGATGGTATTGTTGCACCAGGTGAAGACACAGAGAACCGCCTTCGTCCGGGAACAGCCCTGACAATGGACGAAAAGGGCGACATCATTATTCCGGCAGGTCATAAGAATAGTTTCCTTCCTGCCAACTGGTGGAAGCAGCAACTCACCCCACGCCAGGTGCCATACAATGAGTTCACAGAGATGCTCCACTATGCGCTGAAGGGCAAACTAATCATCTATGTGCGCAACTCTCAATTTGGCACAAAGGAACCAGTGAAGGTAGTGTTTGATGATTTCTATCTCTGTCATGGAAAGGATTACAAGAATTTCTTCCAAGTGGCAGCAAAGGGTTTTGAGTCGCATTCTTCATACAGTATCATTGGTCATGCCGACATAAACAACCGCTTGTGCCGCGTCTATATCGAGGCAAAGGAATACGGCAATCGCCATGATGTGTATATCAACATGATGCGTGCAACAGGTCGTTCGTGGATGAGCAGACTTCCTGGCGACCGTCCAATCAGTCATGTATCAATACCAGGCACACACGATGCTGGTACTGCATCGCTCTATGAATCAGGCGTGAACAGTGCTGCCCACACACAGAACTTCACCATCACAGAGCAGTTGGAGGATGGCATTCGCGCCTTCGACATTCGCCTGAAGGGAAACATGAAGTTCGGTCATATGTTTGAATGTCGTGATGGTTTTGACGACACTATGATTGACATAAAGAAATTCCTCACAGAGAATCCGTCGGAGTTTATCATTGCACTTATTGGTAGCGACGAAAGCGGCAAATGGTCGGACGAGATGAAGAAGAACTACCTTGCGCTCATAGGTAAGTATCCGGGAATGTTTGTGGAGCATTTCGACGCTACTACAAAGGTGGAGGATGTACGCGGAAAGATTCTCGTCATTCGCCGACAGGAGGCTTGTCCTGTCGGTAAACTGCTGAAATTTGAGGATAACGCAGTATTCAACTACGACTGCTTCTGCGTGGAGGATGTCTATAAAGAGCATAAGACTTACAAGAAGACCAAGATTGTGGAACAGCATCTGCGTGATGCCTTTGAAAACGATGACCCAGCGAAATGGTATATCACCTTCAACAGCATTGCCTGGGACCCTCGTCATCATAAGCCATACTACACCGCATGGGGTTCGGCAGTGAATGTGCGCAGTCCGATGAATCCTACATTGAGAGAACTCATCGTAAACAAGCAATATACGAATTTGGGAGTTGTGTTCCTCGACTTCTACAATGACCACGGCGACAAGCCACAACTTATTGAGGCGATTGTAAACTCTAACTTCCGCCTCAGTTCGAACGAGGATTATATCCCCGTTAACCCTTAACCCCCTTAATCAGCGAAGCGATTAACCTGTTAACCCTTTAACCCTTTACATAGAATGGATTTCAAAGACGTAATAAAAAACAGATATTCCTGCAAGCGCTACGACAGTCAGAAGCAGGTCGGTGACGAACAACTCAACGCCATCCTTGAGGGAGGTAGAGTGGCACCAACAGCAAAGAACCTTCAGGAACAGCATATCTATGTGGTGCAGTCGGCTGAAGGACTTGCAAAAATCGACAAGCACACACCTTGCCGCTATGGTGCACCAACTGTGTTGGTTGTGGCATTCGACAAGACAAATGTCTACACCTACCCTACTGCTGCGGGACCAGAAACCGACCGCCGTCAGTCGGGCATTGAAGATGCTGCTATTGTGGCAACTCATCTGATGCTCAGTGCTGCCAACGAGGGTGTTGACTCTTGTTGGTTGAACTGCGTTCATATTGATGACCTTCACAAAGATCTCGGTCTGCCTGAGAACGAAGAGATTCTTATGCTCCTTGATCTTGGTTTTGCAGCAGAAGGCACCCAGCCTCTGAGCAATCACTTCTCACGCAAACCACTCGAAGAGACGGTAAGTTATCTGTAACTTGAAACCTCTTGAAACTTTGAAACCCCTTGAAACCGCCCGAAGGGCAAATAATTATGGCAAAGAAAGAATACATTGAGGCCAACAAGGCGTGGCTTGAAGAAAAAGCAAAAGAGGAAGGTGTGAAGGCGCTGCCTCGTGGTGTTTACTACAAGGTGCTGGCAGAAGGCAATAAGGAAAGCCGCAAACCAACACGCAAGAGCATTGTAACAGCCCACTATACAGGTAAGACCATCAACGGCAAGAAGTTTGACTCAAGTCGCGGCGGCACTCCCCCTGCATTCCGTCTGTCCGACCTTATTGAAGGTTGGATTATTGCTATGCAAGAAATGCACATCGGCGACAAATGGGAGGTTTACATCCCTTCGGAGTTAGGCTACGGCAAATGGAGTCAACCAGGAATCCCTGGCGGTTCGACACTAATCTTCGAGATTGAACTAATTGCAGTTGCATAAGACAAGAGAAATTGAATAAGGAACAAACATCATCATTGAGCATTTTCCAGCGACCTATATGGGTTGCTGCACTTGCTTTCACTGCAGCCTTTGTGTGGGGTTGGGCCTATCCGCTAATAAAACTCGGATTTCAGGAATTCCATATCACCACCGACATGACTGGCAGTAAGATGCTCTTTGCTGGTATTCGTTTCTGCATCTCTGGTATTATCATCCTCGCCGTAGCAAAATATCTACATAGGGACTTTACTATTAAACATCCCTCCCTATTGGGAGGGCTTGGGTGGGCTATCCTTTACGCCCTCCTCAACACCACCTTCCACTACGCGTTCTTTTACATAGGTCTTTCCTACAGCCAAGGAGCAAGAGCAGCCATCCTCAACTCAATGAGTGTCTTTACGGTAGTCATTCTGGCATGCATCTTCTTCAAGAGCGATAAGATGTCTTCGCGAAAGATTCTTGGTTGTGTCATCGGAATAATGGGTATTCTTGCACTTAATCTCGGTGGAGAAGACAGCGGTCGCTTCACTCTGTTAGGCGACGGAATGATTATACTCAATGCCCTCTGTTCGGCATTCGCCTCATTGATGACTCGTGGCTTAGGCAAGAGAGTTGATGTGTTTGTTGGTACTGGCTACAGCCTTGCCTTGGGCGGTGCGTTGCTCATCATTCCGGGATTATTGATGGGCGGTACTCTACCTTGCATCACTCCTCTGGGCATAGTATATCTGCTGCTTCTCATTGGAATCTCGACAATAGGATTCACACTCTACAACAAACTCCTCACCTGCAATCCAGTGGGCAAGGTGGCAATATACAACTCGCTCATACCTGCCATTGGTGCAATATCATCGTGTGTTTGCCTGAGCGAACCATTCTACTGGAAATATCTCATTGCCGGCGGCCTCGCCACTATTGGTATATATATAATAAATAAAGGTAAGAAATAAGAATTTTATAAATTATAAGAAAGAATGAAAAAACTATTGTTTATCTTTGCTTCGCTGCTTCTTCTGAATAGTGTTGCAATGGCTCAGAATGAAGTCATCTACGACCCTGAGGGCGAAGATGTGACTTACACGCTCAACTGCATCGCACAGAGTAACTACTACTCTTACGGCACATACATTGGTGCTGCTCATGTTCGCTATGCTGCAGACGGTGTCACATGCTATGTGAAAGACATCACCCCTACCCTCAAACTCGGTTCGTGGGTAAAGGGAACTATCGATGGCGACATCATCACAATCCCTGCCGACCAACTTGTCTATGCAGGTTACGACACAGCCGGTGAGTACTTCGAGTTGCATTTCCTCCCTGAGGATATCAATATGACAACCTACGAGCATGCAGACCTCACTGAGTTCAAACTCCAAATCGTTGGCGACCACCTTAAGTCTGTATCAAGTTCACAGTTCGCTGTTGTCACAGAGAAAGGCAATGGTGCATACGAGTATGCCTACAACCACGACTACGGTCCATACGAGGGTGTGGAGACTATTGACGAGATTATCACAGACCCACAGGGCGAGTTGACAAACTATGCAATGGCTTGCGACATCTACACAGCCACCATCAATAAGCGTTATGGTAGTATGCGAACAAAGATGATTACCGACGAGAAAGGAATGGTATATTTCAACACACTCCTTCCTGGCTATGGCAAGGTGTGGGTTCGTGGTACAAAACTCGGCAACAAGATTTCCATTCCTTCATATCAGGCAATCGAATATCTTGCCGACACTGACGAGACTGTGTATTTTGCTACATATGAAAACAACAAATATGTGGACAATGCCTACGAACTCATTGAAAATGACGGCATACTTACTCCTGTAAACGAATATGCTTGGACTGCAGCAGTGCCAATCACAGAGGGAGTCATCAGCCTTCCTTTTGCCTACAGTTGGGGCTATGAACTGACAAGGGTTGACGAAGATCCTGTATCAATTCCTGAGGGATTAGAAAAATTTGCCTACACCCTAACTGCTGTGACAAGTACAAGTTCAAACCGCACGGTTGATGCAGAGTTGGCACTTGATGGCAACAAGGTTTATATCTCTGGTCTTCTTCAGAACACTCCTTCTGTTGTTCTTGTCGGCGAACTCCAGGGTAATGAGATTCATATTCCTTCGCGCCAACTTCTTGCAGATGATACATACTACTATCGTTTCATGTGCGGTAATGCATCAGGTTCAACTTACAACTTCAAGGATGAAATGGTACTCACTCTTGAAGACGGTTTCAACACTATCAAGGCACCATCAAACGATTTTTCAATCACATGCTATGAGGATGCCACAACAGTTTTGAAGGCATGGAAGGAAATCAAACTCGTTGCCAAAGGCGCTACTCCTTCAGGTGTAAACTCTGTAAATGCAGAGCAGAAGGAATCTCAATTCTTCGACCTCCAAGGCCGCCGCATCTTCAACCCACAGAAGGGCATCTACATCAAGGACGGTAAGAAGGTTATGTATTAAAGCCTTACTCCGATCTGCCTCTAATAAGGAGGCGATTGGATAGCAAGGCATATACATTATATATAATAATAAAAGGTAGAGGATTGCCCCTACCTTTTATTTATCATTTCATTGTGCAACGAAGAAAACAATCCCCTTACACTCCCTTCCCTTTAGGGGGCTTTTGACTCGCTATCAAAATGCAGCTGGGGTGAGGCTTCCTCTTTACATCAGTCCCTGCTCTTTCAAGAATTCTACGCTCTTAGCAACTCCCTCAAGGCGTGTCAAGCCTTCGCATGGTTCGTCTTGTTCTACACAAATCCACTGTGCACCACAGTCAATGGAAGTCTTGAGTATTGCAGGAATGTCGAGTTGTCCCATACCCAATGGGCGATACTCAAACGAACCTGTCTCACACTTCATGCTGTTATCTGTTGAAATACCGATAAGCGCATATGGTGGTTGTGTGAGAGTTCCTTCCAGTTTGTAGTCCTTAGCATGCACGATTGGCATACGACCTTCGTACTTCTTGATATACTCCACTGGGTCCTGACCTCCATAAGATACCCATGTAACATCAATCTCGTTTTGGAGGTTCTCTGGTTTGTTTGACGCAAAAATCTCATCATAGCCCAACTTACCATCACCCATATCAACAAACTCGAAGTCGTGGTTGTGATAAAGCAACTGGAAACCAGCCTCGCGCACCTTTGCGCCTACTTCGCCAAGGGTAGCAACAGTCTTGCGGAACTGCTCTGGATTAACGCCAGGACGACTTGCCTCGTCCATATAAGGGAAAACGATATACTGCACACCAAGAATGGTGTTTTCCTTGATAACCTTGTCGATATCATCTATCATCTGCTGATAAGGTACATGGTTTGAGAAAGGAATCAATCCGAGTTCTGTACACCAACGCTTAACCTGAACAATGTCATTGCCATAATACTCGCCATAGAATTCCACACCGGCATAGCCCATCTCGCGAACAGCCTTTAGAGTACCATAGAAATCCTTCTCAAGATCAGTACGGACACTGTAGAGTTGCAATCCAACTGGCAATTTCTTTGAATACTCTGTTGAAGCATCCTTCTTTTCTTTTTTGCAGCAGCCACATGATGTCAATCCTATTGCAGCCACAGCAACACAAAACAAAGCAGTAATAGTCTTTTTCATTATTATTTAGTTTTTAGTTAATTGTGCAATATAAAAAATCTGAAATACATTAAATGGAAGGAATGACATACAGATAATTAATTATGGCATTCCATATAAAAACACATCATAAGTACAGCAATCCATGCTCCTTAAAGCATGGGATTACTCCAATCTACTTCTAATTCTGCTTCGTGCAGTGCGAAGTGCACCCTTAGTCATACCAAGAATCTCACAAATATCGCTATCATTCATACCCATATCCTGCAAACACAAGAGGAATCGTTGAATATGTGTCAAAGAAGCATAACTCTCACCAGAATTTGGAGTAAAATCTGGTCGGAGTCGCTTGTAATATTCAAGGAAGTAAATGAAATCTGCCTTTCTCCAAGATGCAGTATTGCCCTTTTCTTTAACATAGTTGTAGCACTGCTCTCCCTTATTCAACGCATCATTGTAGTCTGCATTAAGAATATCAAGTTCGCGCATAAGCACCTTTGCCTGAACTGATTGTTCCTTACCTTCAGACTTGAGTTTGTCGATGAGTGCCATCTGTTCATGGCGTTTACGCTCATTCTCCTGTAGACGAGCCTCAATGTCGGCAATACGAAGATGACTTCTAATAAGCATAATAAAGGCTATGACGCAAACCAATACGATGAATGCAACAATAACAAGCACTTTTACCAGTTTTTTATTATATTTGCTCGACTGTTTTTCCTGATCGTATTTCTCCTGTACAACACGCGCTTCATAACTTTCCTTCTCAGAACCAACAAGCGAGTCATTAATTGCAATCACCTCACTTGCATACTTCAAAGCCTCTGTATAGCGTCCCTTCTTCTTGAGCCAATCACTATATTTCTTCAGGTTAATACTTCGGAAATATGCGTTTTTACCATGCAGGGATTTTTGCCAATTTTCCTCTGCTTTCTCATCCTCACCTTGCGCAGCATACCAGTCAGCCAAAGCTCCATAAGTCTCAATATCCTCTTTTTTCTCAAGAGAGAGCATGTAATATTTCTCCGCTTTCTCAAGATTGTTAATTGAAAGATATGCATTGGCAATATTACGGTAATAGGCATATTTTTCATTTTCGTTTTGATAATCTATGTATTTTTCGCTCTTAAGGCAATAGAAATCGCTACTATCCTTCTCACCTAATTTATTATATATTACATCAAGCATCTGATAGCCGAAACCAATCCAACGTTTAGCATCAAGTTTTTCGGCTTTATTTACTACATTCCAAGCATATCGTTTAGCGATATCATAGTTTTCGCTGGAATAATTAAAATGACAGAGCAAAGCTGCTATTTGTAATGACATTGTCTTGTAGCCAATACTATTCGCAATTGACTCTGCCTGTTTCAAATTCTGAAGACCACCTATTATATCATTTAATGATTCTGCAGTTATACAACCACGGTAATAATAAGCTCTTGTAAGTTTTTCCTTGTCTCCATTTGCCTGAAAAGCTGTAATACATCGACTGATTACGGAATCAGACTTAACAGGAATATACAACTGATATTCTGCAATAGTAATTAAGAGATTATAATATGCTTCTTCGTCTTTAGACAAATCATTTGAATCAATTCGCAACAACTTTTTATACGCCTCATCATTGTTCTGAGCTACCAACAAAGAATCTATCTCAACCAAGTCATTCCCTGGTTGGGACAAATGGCAACTACCTAATAATAGTAGCAGTGGTAATAGAAGCAGTACAATTTTCTTCATATAGATTGTTTGTCACTGCAAATATACAAAAAAATAATGAAAAATGCAACATCACATTACTTTTTTATTTGAAAAGCGTTACAATTTATCATGTAAAAAATGCCCAAAATAGCACCTAATACACTGATTTCCATAAAGTTACACCAAAATTACAATTGTAACACCTCTAAAAAAAAATTTGGAGGTGAAAAAAAAATATTATATATTTGCATCGACTAAAAAAATAACACCATAAATACTTCTATAATATGAAAAAGATTATCTTAACTTTTGCTTTAGGGCTTATTACAGTTTCAGGGTTTGCTCAAAAGAGAGACATTGTTTTGATTCCTCACATCATTATGGAGAATGGAACAATGATCAGCACAACTCTAGTTCAGAACACACAGCAGATTGTTCTCGACATTGAAGGCAATGACGCCAATGAGACAGTTCTCGTAACAGTAGAGAGAGAAGGTCAAGTTGTTGATGCTCAGATCTCTTACATGGAGAATGATCGTATCGTTGTAGACACTGATGTTGAACTTGACGGCAAGTGCTCAATCGTACTTCGCCAGCGTAACGAAGAGGTAGAGGTTGCTGAAACAACCGACACTACTGAAGAATAATAGATTTTTTCTATAGTTTTACAATTATAACAATCCCATAACTCTCGTCTTTTGAAGATGATTTATGGAAAAATACAGGCTGTCTGAGAAGACGGCCTGTTATTTTTTTTATCAGCCATTACGTTATTTTTGTCTTTTCATTCTTCTCTCTCTTTTATCATAAGGTTTTTCAATTTCCACCAAAAAAAGTAGGAAATTGTCGAAATTGTAACCACATAACGACAAAAATAATATAGCAAAATCCATATTATTATGCATTTTACAGCACTTTGTTTGGCAATTCCATTCGTTTGCAGTACCTTTGCACTCGTTTTTGAGATACGAATAATAACTTATAATAAAAATAAAGAAAATGGATTCAAACATTGAAAACTTGCTCGGCCAGAACAATTTGTTCAGTCAGAGCGCCATTGACAAAATGGTGGAATACGGAATGACATTAGGTAAGAACATAATCCTGGCAGTCGTAATCTATATCGTCGGAAAGTATGTCATCAAGAAAGTCACTGAACTTTTCCGTAAACTCCTGAAGGCTCGTAATGTGGAGGCATCGCTTGCCACATTCCTCGATAATCTCGTAACAATTAGCCTCTATCTGGTTCTCGGTATAGCTATTATCGGAGTACTTGGTTTTGAGACAAGTTCATTCGTAGCACTCTTCGCTTCAGCCGGTGTTGCTATCGGTTTGGCACTTAGTGGTACATTGCAGAACTTCGCAGGTGGTGTGATGATTCTCCTTTTCCGTCCTTTCCGTGTAGGCGATGTAATCGAGGCTCAGGGATTTGCTGGTTGTGTGAAGGAGATTCAGATTTTCAACACAGTACTCACTACTGTGGACAACCAGACAATCATCATCCCTAACGGGGGTCTTTCGACTGGTAACATCAAGAATTTCTCAACTCAGCCTAACCGCCGTGTTGATATCAATGTAGAGGTGGCTTATGGTACAAAACCAGAGGAAGTACGCGAGATCTTGAGAAAGATTGTTGCAAAGGACGACAGAATAATGAAGGAAGAGGCTGTTGCTCCTGCTATGCCAATGGTTTCTATGGGTGCAAGTTCAATCGTCATCCAGTTGCGTGTGTGGACAGCATCAGCAAACTACTGGGGCGTGATGGGTGATACCACAGAGGCTATCTACAACGAACTCACTGCTGCAGGTATTGAGATTCCATTCCAGCAGATTGATGTTCATATGAGATAACTCTTCGTCCCTATTAATGGAAAAAAAGGATGTAATGACATAATAAAAGGTAGAGTGAATTCTCTACCTTTTATTATTTATAAGGAATTGTTGTAATTAACATCAAATCATATTGAGGAATAGTTCGTGAATGCGAGTATCGGAATTGAGTTCTGGATGAAAGGCTGTGACCAACTGATTGCCCTGTCGAGCAGCAACAATATGTCCATCGACAACCGATAACACTTCTACCCCATCTCCCACTTCTTCAATATATGGCGCACGGATAAATGTCATCGGTACTCGGCCAATGCCTTGAAACTCGTCCTCCGTGAAGAAACTACCCAACTGGCGGCCGTAGGCATTTCGTTTTACACGAATATCCATTGTACAAAGATGTTCCGAGTCGAGCATTATCAATCCCGCACAAGTACCAAAGACGGGCATACCGCTGAGTATTGCCTGACGAATGGGGTGAAGCAACTCTTCATCACGCAAAATACGGAGTATTGCAGTACTCTCGCCTCCAGGAATGATTAAGGCTTTGCCTCCATGAGCATTTGCTTCTTGAAGGTAGTTATTCCAATGGCTCAAGTTTCGAATCAACACCGATTCTACGCCTAATGTCTGGAGCATCTGCTGATGTTCGGCAAATGCTCCTTGCAATGCTAATATCGCTACTTTCATTTATTACTTACCTCTCTCTGCCATGAGGAGTTGTATTTCATTCTCGTTGATACCAACCATTGCCTCACCGAGATCTTCGCTCAGTTCAGCAAGAATCTTTGGATTGTCATAGTTGGTCACAGCCTTCACGATGGCCTGCGCACGCTTCTCCGGATCTCCACTCTTGAAGATACCACTACCCACAAACACGCCTTCTGCGCCAAGTTGCATCATAAGGGCAGCATCGGCAGGAGTAGCGACACCACCTGCAGCAAAGTTAACTACTGGTAACTTTCCATTCTCGTGAATATACTGCACAAGTTCGTAAGGTACACGAAGTTGCTTTGCAGCTTCGTAGAGTTCATCCTCGCTCATTGAAACCAGACGACGGATTTCACTCTGCATCATTCGCATGTGGCGAACAGCCTGAACGACATCGCCTGTACCTGGTTCTCCCTTTGTACGAATCATGGTCGCTCCCTCATTAATACGGCGAAGTGCCTCTCCAAGGTCCTTTGCACCACAAACGAATGGCACCTTGAATTTACGCTTGTCAATATGGTAGATATCATCAGCTGGCGAGAGTACCTCACTCTCATCAATATAGTCGATTTCAATTGCCTCAAGAATCTGAGCCTCAGCGAAATGACCGATTCGGCATTTCGCCATTACCGGAATAGTTACTGCTTCCTGAATACCCTTGATCATCTTTGGGTCGCTCATTCTTGACACACCACCTGCTGCACGAATATCAGCAGGAATTCTTTCCAAAGCCATAACAGCACAAGCACCTGCAGCCTCTGCAATTCGAGCTTGTTCTGGTGTTGTAACATCCATAATAACACCGCCCTTGAGCATCTGAGCCAATTGGCGATTAAGAATCACTCTTTCTTCCATTTTTACCTTTAAACATTAATAATTAAGATTTGCTGGCAAAGGTAATAAAAATGGCAAAATGGGCATAGTAAATGTTCCGAAATGGACAAATATCTCAAACTTTAGGGCTTGACAAGGGGGAAAGAATAAAAATACACTTCAAAGCGCTTTGACGCAAAAACTACTACCTCCTTCGGGTTGGGGCGTGTCCTTCGTGATTCTTGAAGAACTTGCAGAATGCTGCTTGTGATGAGAATCCCAAATGCGAGGCTATAGTTTGAATTGGAAGGCGGGTATTGTCAAGAAGCGACTTGGCTTCGCTGATGATATACTCGGCAATAACATGTTTGGGCGATTTCCCGATAGTCTTATCAGTTACCTGTGATAGATAACGGCTCGTGATAGCAAGCCTATTGGCATAGAATGCCACATCATGGGCTTCCTGATAATGATCGACAATGAGATTGAGAAACTGGTTGTATAAATCGGCTGAACGAGGACTGTGGATATTTTCTTTCACTGCATATACTACCTGACTGTGAATATACTCGTGCGCATTGCGTATGGCAGTTGGCACATCATCGCCATAAGCCAGACGGGTGGCAATGGCTGATGACAAAGCACCACCCACACCATGACGCTGCCATCCCTCCATGTTGTATGTAGTAAAAAACTGCTTAAAGCCTTCACCATAGAGCAATGCCGTAAGACGACCTTCTGTCTGCCGACCACCACGAAGCAATACCCATTTTGCACCTCGGCGAACAAAACATTCTGCAGCCTCAACCATCTCTTCATCCGATGAGACAGGACGGTTCAACATCAGTTCTGCCTCACTGCAACGGAGAATAAGCAGCACTGATTCTGGAACTATATAACTCATTATAGCCGAGACGGTTGCATCGTTTACCAGATGATTTCCTTTGGAAGAATAAATACCAGGTGAACAGACAATATTTCGGCAACCGATAATCTCATCGCGCAGAATCTTTACTGTGGACATATTCCTTATCCACCCCACTTTCACGACTTTAGGATGAAAGGTCTCTATGGCATTTCGAACTTGCTCAACAATAATTTCATCGGAGAGATCAAACACCTTCTGTCTGCCCGAAGACCCGCGCGTAGTAAGACATGTAATGGCCGAAAGGGCATAACCACCAAAATCGGAAATCGTTTTGATGTCTGCTTGCACGCCCGAACTGCCAGTGGAGTCGGATCCTGTGATGGTCAAAATGGGTAGCAGATTCTTCATAGTGCAAAGATATGGATTTTTATTCAATACGCAAAACAATTGTTCCGAAAATAACAAATTATTTCTTTCTTCCATAGGTCACAACTTTTTTGTAAAAACAAAAAAAATCAATCGAAGGATTTGCTAATGACGGAAATTATTTGTAATTTTGACCGCGAAGTTTTATTATTTCATCGAAACAAATACATAAATATGATTGAGACTCTTATAAATATGGCCTCTTCTTCGGAGGTGAATCTCGTCAATGCCACACTCCGCCTTGTGTTGAGTATGTTCTTGGGAGCAGTCATCGGTATTGAGAGAATGAAGAAAGGACAAACTGCTGGAATGCGTACATTCTCACTCATCGCCACAGGTGCAACAATTGCGATGCTCGTATCGATCTACATCCCTCAAGAACTGATGATGGTAAAGAATGGCGATCCAGGCCGAATTGCGGCACAGGTGGTGAGCGGTATCGGTTTTCTTGGTGCAGGAGCCATCATCCAGATGAAGGGGTCAGTGCGTGGCCTTACTACAGCTGCAGGCATCTGGATAACAGCGATGATTGGTTTGGCTGTAGGTTCTGGCATGTATGCCATCGGTTGCATCACAACAGCATTCATCATATTCATCCTTGTCATCATGGACCGATACGAACATTATACTAACATCGGCGATGAATCGAAAATCGTTCGTATCAAAGTACGCGGCATACTCACCGAGGAGGAGACACTGGCAAGTATTTTCAAGAAGGGTAATGTTCATGTACGCGATGTCTTCGTAAAATATGAATACGACAACGACCTCACAATTCTGAACATTATGATTCGTTCAAAGAACGCAACATCGTTTGTACCGATTTTCGAGGAGATTCGCAAAAGTTACGACACTATTTCCATCACTCTCTCAAATGAGGTGAATGTATCGTAAATAAAGATAACTGCAGAAGATAGAAATGACCAAGCAATACGATTTTGACAAGTTTGTTGACCGCTCGGGGACGGGTGATGTGAAGCACTCGGCAATGCTCAATATCTGGGGACGCGAGGACCTCATCCCTCTATGGGTGGCTGACATGGACTTTGAGACGCCACACTTCATCACAGAGGCTTTGAAGGCACGACTTGAGCATTCTCTGTTCGGATACACCGTAGAACCGGAGGACTACTGGCCTACAGTGATGAGATGGATTGCTGAGCATCATGGGTGGGAAGTAAAACGCAAATGGCTCACCTTCATTCCGGGTATTGTGAAAGGTATCGGTATGGTGGTTAATGTGTTCACCAATCCTGGCGACAAGATTATCATCCAACCTCCTGTGTATCATCCTTTCCGCCTTATTCCTCAGGGCAACCAAAGAGAGGTTGTTTACAATCCTCTTATCCGCAAGGAAGATGGTTACTACGAGATGGACTTTGACAATCTGGCGAAGGTTGCCGATGAGAAGTGCAAGGTTTTGATTCTAAGTAATCCTCACAACCCTGCTGGAATCTGTTGGGACAGAGAGACATTGATAAAACTTGCTCATTTCTGTGCCACCCACGACATTCTTGTAATAAGCGACGAAATCCATTGCGATATGGCTCTCTATTGCAACAAGCACATACCATTTGCCACGGTCAGCGAAGAGGCTGCACATTGCAGCATCACCTTCTCTGCACCGAGCAAGACTTTCAACATTGCTGGTATCGTGAGTTCGTGGGCGGTAGTGCCTGATGATAGTATTCGCCGAAAGTTCTTCACTTGGATAAAAGCTAACGAAATGGAGGCTCCTACCCTCTTTGCTCCAATTGCCACTATTGCAGCCTTCAGAGAAGGTGAGGAATGGAGACAACAGATGTTAAGGTATGTGGAGGGTAACATCGACTTTGTCGTTGACTATTGCAGAGAGTACATTCCGCAGATTCGTCCTCTGCGTCCACAGGCCTCATTCCTTGTGTGGCTCGACTGCCGAGGACTTGAACTCAACCACGAGGAACTGCAGGATTTGTTTGTTGACAAGGCTCATCTCGCTCTCAACGACGGAGAGATGTTTGGTCATGGTGGAGAAGGATTCATGCGACTGAACATTGCTTCGCCTCGTTCGGTGATTCGCCAGGCTTTGGAGCAACTGAAAGCCGCCGTTGAACAAATAAAAGGCAAACACCGATAAGAGAATTGTAACTATTTCATGATATTATTCGTCTTTAAGGTGATACAACAAAAAAAGAAGAAATTCATAAAACAAATTTTATAAACAAACAAAATGAAAAAAACTATTTTAATGATGCTCGTTGCTATGGTATGTAGCTTGAGCGCTTTTGCACAGTCGGCTGACCAGATTGTTGGTACTTACAAAGCTGAACAGGATGGCAAGGTTTCGAAGATTAAGATTTTCAAGTATAAGGATGGTTATCGTGGACAGGTATTCTGGGTAAAGGAGACAAAGAATGCAGATGGTTCTATCAAGACTGATGTCAAGAACCCTGACAAGGCTAAGCAGAAGACACCTGTTGATCAGATTGTTATCATTGACAAGGTTGTATTCAATGGCACTGACACATGGAAGGATGGTCGCATCTATGATCCAACCAGTGGCAAGACCTACAAGGTTGAAGTAAAGATGAAGGATGCCAAGACTCTTGAAGTAAAAGGCAAACTTGGTCCTTTCTCAAAGAAGGTTTATTGGCCTAAGTTGTCATAACATAGACAAACCCCATACAAGCCTCACCCGAAAAAGGTGGGGCTTTTTCAGTGAATAAGGAGGCAATACAGACAGAGGTAAACTCATCATTCAGGATAACACATTATGATAAAAAACATTATTTTCGACTTTGGCAAGGTTCTCGTGGATTACGATTTCTCACCTGTCATTGCAAGTTTCTTCAACGACAAGAAAGCAGAGGAGGAGTTTCTCCATCTCTTCGCTTCGCCTGAATTCCTCGATATTTGCGACAAGGAAGACACTCCATTCGCAGAAATTATTGAGGATATGAAACGAAAGTATCCTCAATATGCAGAACAGGCAGATTTGTACAAGGAACACTATGTGGAGTTTGTAACCAACGAGGTTGTGGGCATGAACGACCTTCTCGTTGAACTGAAAGAGAGGGGATTCATGTTGTATGGCTTGACAAACTGGTGCAGTATGGTTCACGAAGTGATGAAGAAGTTCGACATTTTCACTCTTCTCGATGGGCGAGTCATCTCGTCAGAAGAGCATATCATCAAACCTGATGTGGAGATTTACCAATGTCTGTGCGATAAATACGGATTGAAACCAGAAGAATGTGTCTTCACCGATGACAAGTTAGTAAACATCGTTGGAGCGATAAAGGCAGGAATGAAAGCCATCCATTTCCACAATGCTATTCAATTCAAACGCGAACTGGAGGAAATAATAAAAGAACAAAACAGTTAAAACAAAAAAATCCCCGCCCTATTACAGGTGGGGATTTATTTTTGCTAATCTACGCGATTACTTCATCTCGGCACCGAGAGTGTTGTATCGTTTGAAGTTCTTGCTGATTACCACACGGCCATTCTCAATGAACTTACGAACCTTTGCATTGGTATTGGTCTCAACAGTGCTGATGCCATCAGTTTCCATGTTGTAGGTGATGTGGATTGGACGCTTGTAAGAGTTCACTGCGTCAATGACAAACTGCAACTGATTATCCACATTCTTCACTGTCATCGTACCACGCTCAAGCATCCAGAGTGGTGTTGTCAGATAGCCATCATCGGTAAGGTTGGCATAATACGAAGGATATATCGTGTTGTCATAAACACCTGGACTTGGCTGAATGGTGTAGATGTCTTCTGTATCCTCAATGGTGTATGTGCCGGCAGGAATGAAGATATTCTTATCCTTCTTCGGAGCATAGATGACAAGTGTGAGGAGTTCCTTACGCTCGTCGCTGCGAATGTTGACATAGAGATAACCGCCATCGTTGATATGGTTCTCCATTGTCACTTCATCGGTTGGGAAGAATGCTGCATCGAGTTCACCCTCCTGGGCGTCATATTGTTTCTTCTCAAGATAAGCATCATCCCACTCGCCTTCCATAGTGATATTGAAATGATGAACATCAATGTCCATTCCGTCAGCACTGATGGTGCAGACAATATGCTTGTTCTCGTCCATAGTCACGACAGTTTCTCCATTGAGGAAACTCAATCTGCGTCCCTTCTCGTTGTCATACACATATCCCCAAGCATCACTGCCGTTGATAGCAAATGTACCTTCAGTTGTTTCAGTACCAAGCATCGTAATCTGCACTGAATAACGGCCATCGGTGCTCTCTCCGTTAAGGCGCTGTGCCTGCTCTGCCTCAAGGGCGTTGATATACTCTGAGTTAAGACAAGTGATGTCAATATTGTCTACAGGCTCACCTACTATATAACGCATATCAAGTTTGTATTCCTTGTAGTCGTTGGCATAGAACGAACAGGTAACAACGAGTTGACCATTCTCATCCTCACTGAGTTCCGCATCATGGAAGAAGAGTGCGTACGAAGCATACTCTGCCCCTGTCTCTGCAACATAAGCCGAGAGTGTAGAGAAATCCTCCACAGGTCCCATCCTTAATGTTCCGGACACTTGTGCCTGATAGTCTTCGTTATATCCCGAAGCCATGAAATATCCCCAGAACGACTGTGCCTGTGCATTGGTAATCTTCACTTCTGTAGGAGTACCGCCATCAGGCAATGTCAGTGTCATATGGATATTATAGCGGATAGAGTCTGTACCCACAAATGTGGTGTTGATATCGAAGTCCTTGTTGTTGGCAAGTGTGACTGTAGCCGACTGCTGCTCTGCAATTCCGATGGCATTGCTGCCCTGTGCATCGGAACAAACCAATGTATAATCGGACATGATATGATCCTTATCGAACTCACCCGACAGACCTCCCTTCAATGCTACCTGAGCATAGAGACCGCTGGCATTGTCCTTACCAAAGAAGAGGTTCTCTGAACCATAAAGAATACAATCAGCAGGATTGCAGACAATGTCAAGGTTCTTCTCCTCTTTTGGTTTAATAGGTGCAGGTTGGGTGATGAGGAAATGATACTGCTGAACCTTTCCCTCAGAAACAACATTTCCGTAGTCATCGTGCTTGATGATTTTTCCCCACATATCACCTTCCATCTTCAATGCGCCATCCTCGTCCTCGGTCACAACCATGTCAATGCTTTGATAACGGATTGTGTCGAGTTGGGCTGATTCCGAATGACCATAGTTCAATCGCAGAAGATCATCTTTGATTGAGGTATAATGACCGGCAGGCGAATCTGTAGGATTGTTGAAATGGAACTTGAACATGAAATAGTCGCCATCATCCTGCTCGTCAGTAAACATTGACATGAACCATCCTCCCTCAAACTGCTCTACATAGGCAAACTTCTCCGCAGTGACATAAATAATACCATCATCAGCAACAACCACCTTGTTTGGTCCTTGCTGAGCAGAAGATTCCTGAACTGCGGCTTTGTCTGCAGCCGATGCAAACTGGGTAGTTGGGGCTGCCGAGATCTGGAGAGTTGGAATGAGGTTCTTTTGGAATTCGGTTGTTGGTTTGTTGAAGTCAATGCGTTGACTCTTGACCTGAGGGCGCGAATTCTTCGCAACATCAATTGCATTAACGCTCAGTACTATGCTCACGAGGAGCATCAAAGTTAAGATTATTCTCATCTCTATATTTTTTTTATTTGTATCGCAACATAAGATTATGTTGCAAAGTTAATCAAATTGAAGGAAAAATGCAAACATATTGGACATTTCCTGAATATTTTTCTCATTCAGCGACCGTACACATGGCAAAAAAAAAGACTCCTCATCATTGAGAAGCCTCTTGGTAGTGGATAGGGGATTCGAACCCCTATGGCAAGATTGAGAATCTTGAATCCTAACCCTTAGATGAATCCACCAGGTTATGTATGTCTTGCAGAGAAGGCTGCACCCTTTTTGGTAGTGGATAGGGGATTCGAAC
>DCIM01000061.1:0-3751 GCA_002316005.1 Prevotellaceae bacterium UBA1726
CGACGGCTTTGGCGGTTACGGTTCGTTGGACATTCTTCCTGCGGGCGATTATCCAAAGGGCACAAAACTGGCTCTCACCCGTTGGAATTGGGCTACTCCCGACACTATCATGCAGGCAGAGCATACTTACAAGGTGGTGAATCGTATCAACGAATATCAGGTGGCTATCACCGAGACAACATTCGATGGGCGTTCAGAACTGGTGAACCCAAAGGGCAAAATCAACTATCCTCAGTTGATGGAGTTAGGACTTCAGCGTGCCAAGACGGCTCGCGAAGCTATAAAGGTGATGGCGCAACTGGCTGACGAATATGGTTACAACTCATCGGGCGAGACTTTCTCTGTATGCGATCCTAACGAGGCTTGGATAATGGAGATTATCGGCAAGGGTCCTGATGTGAAGGGTGCCATCTGGGTAGCGGTTCGTATTCCTGACGATTGCATCGCTGTTCATGCCAACCAAAGTCGCATCGACAAGATTCCATTCAAGGACAAGGAAAACTGCATGTATGCTAAGGATGTGGTGAAGTTTGCTCGCGAGAAGGGATACTTCTCAGGCAAAGATGCCGATTTCAGTTTCTGCGATGCCTACTGCCCTATCGACTTCTCTGGCCGTCGTTTCTGCGAGGCTCGTGTATGGAGCATCATGTACAAATTAGGCGACCGCGAACAGATGTTGCCTTACCTGAAGTTCGTTACTGGCGAGAGTGATGTGAAGATTCCTCTCTACATCCGTCCTGCCAAGAAGGTAACTCTCAATGATGTGCAGAACTGTATGCGCGACCACTTTGAGGATACTCCTCTCGACATCTCTGACGATTATTCGTGGGGACCTTATGCTTCGCCTTACCGCCCTTCTCCTATTATATATAAGGTGGACGGAAAAGAGTATCATCACGAACGTTGCACAGGTACTGCTGTGTCAATATTCTCAATGGTGAATCAGTTGCGTAGTTGGTTGCCTAACGAGATTGGTGGCGTTGAATGGTATGGTGCTGACGATGCCACGGGCGTTAGTTATGTACCGGTATATTGCTCTAACGAGCGTGTGCCTGATTGCTTTGACGGCAAGCGTAGCGAGGGCGATGCCAACCGATTCTCGTTCAAGTCGGCTCATTGGATGTGCAACTGGGTGAGCAACATGGTTTATCCTCGCTATAATCTGATGATTGGCGATCTTGAGATGTTCCGCGATGAACTCGACCAGCGTTTCCAAAATCGTCAGGATTCGGTTGAGCGAAAGGCTCTCGAACTCTATGCGGTTAATCCTGCTGAGGCTCGACGAATGCTTACCGAATATACTGATCGTAGTGCTTCTGAGATGATGGCGCGTTGGATGGAACTGGCTCAGTTCCTGATAGTTAAGTACAACGACCTGAAGGTGCTTGATTCCGAGGGCGACAAGTTCGTTGATGGTTGGGGACATGTGCATAACTATCCTATCTCCGATGATTTCCGCCGTCAGGCAGTTCAGACTTCTGGCAATCGCTTTGCTGTGCCTCAGAAGAAGACATCAACCATCCATAATGATGTAATGAGTAAGTAAAATGCGAAATATAATAAGGTATTTATTCTGTATTGCAATAGTATTTTGCTTTTCTTCGTGTGCCATTGACAAGAACATGAAGAAGGGCGAGAAGTATCTTGCCCTTGGCGAATACTTTGATGCGGCGAACGAGTTCAAGCAGGCATATAGTAAAACGCCTTCGAAAGAGAAGCAGAAGCGTGGTGAAAGGGCGTTGAAGATGGCTTATTGCTACGAGCGTTCTCTCCAGACGCAGAAGGCTATCGCGGCCTACAAGAATGCCATTCGCTATGGAACGGCAACGGCTCAGACTCATCTGAGTTATGCTCGTCTGTTGCTCAAGAACGGCGAATACAAGAATGCCATTCAGGAGTTTCAGTTGGTACTCGATTCTATGCCTAACAACAAACTGGCGAAGGATGGTCTTGAGGCGGCAATGAAGGCTCCTGAGATAAAGGAATTGGGTTCGCGCTACTCGGTGAAGAAGATGGAGGTGTTCAATTCGCGTCGTGCTGATTTCTCGCCTATGCTATTCGGCGATCAGTTCGATCAACTCTATTTCTCTTCTACTCGCAATGAGGCTCAAGGCGATGAACTATCGGGCATCACAGGTACAAAACCTGCCGACATATTCTTCTCTACAAAGGACGACAAAGGCAAATGGAGCAAACCAGAACCTGTCTCGGGTGGTCTTAATACCGAGTATGACGAGGGTGCATGCTGTTTCTCGCCTGATGGTCGTGAGATGTATCTCACACAATGTGTCACCGACCCTTCCTACCCTCGCTATGCGCAGATTGTAAAGAGCAACCGCTCTGATGCTGCATGGGGCAAGGCTACGGAGGTGAAGATTATGAACGACACGCTTACGGCCTATGCTCATCCTGCCATCTCTCCTGATGGCGAGTGGCTTTATTTCGTGAGCGATATGCCTGGTGGCAAGGGTGGTCTTGACATCTGGCGTGTGCGCTTCACTACTGCGGGCATGGGTGGTGTAGAGAATCTCGGGGCACCTATCAACACCGAGGGTGACGAGATGTTCCCAGCCTTCCGCCCTAACGGTGATTTCTACTTCTCGTCAAACGGCCATCCGGGTCTTGGCGGCCTCGATATATTCATAGCGAAGGTGGGTGCTGATCGCAAATACCACCTTGAACATCCTGGCTATCCGCTCAATTCGCAAGGCGATGATTTCGGCATGACTTTCGAGGGTCCTTACAATCGTGGATTCTTCTGCTCCAATCGTGGCGATGGCCGTGGATGGGATCATATCTTCTCGTTCGACAATCCTGAGATTGTGCAGAATGTGGTGGGATGGATCTACGAGCAGGATGGTTATGAACTGCAGGCGGCAGAGGTATATATCGTGGGCAACGATGGCACTAACCAGAAGATGAATGTCAAGAGCGATGGTTCGTTCTCTTATCAGGTCACTCCGGGCGTTGATTACCTTTTCCTCGCTTCTTGCAAGGGCTATCTCAACCACAAGGAGGAACTGAGCGTGAAGCAGGCAGAGGAATCGGAGGAGTACACTCTCCAGTTTGCCCTTCCTTCTATCTCTTCACCTGTACTTGTGGAGAATGTATTCTACGACTTCGACAAGGCAACGCTTCGTCCTGAGTCGTCGGTGGCTCTTGACAAACTGGCACAGATGCTTGTCGATAACCCGAACATCACTATCGAACTGTCGGCTCATTGCGACTATCGTGGTGCTGATGCCTACAATAAGATTCTCTCACAGAAGCGTGCAGAGACGGTGGTGAACTATCTCATCGAACATGGCATCGCCAAGGAGCGTCTCACTCCTGTTGGCTATGGCGAGGAGCGTCCGAAGAAGGTGAAGAAGAAACTCACAGAGAAACTCACTTGGCTCAAGGAGGGTGAAGAACTGACAGAGGAATTCATCACGCAACTCCCTGAGGACAAGCAGGATATCTGTAATCAGTTAAACCGTCGCACGGAGTTCCGCGTATTGCGAACTACATATGGTATGTTCGATGACAAGGGCAACCTGAAGCAGGATATGCTTCCAAAGAAGAAGGCTGAGGAAGCCACTTCCGACGATGACTTCGAAATCGATTTCTAATAAAATGCAACTACCAAAGGAATTTGAAGAATACACTCGCCCGTTGTTTGGCGAGGAGCGCTGGCAGAAGTTTCTTGCTTCTTTCAGCGAGGAGCAACCTGTGTCCATACGATTGAATCCCTTCAAAAGACTCTCCCCCA
>DCIM01000061.1:3855-21410 GCA_002316005.1 Prevotellaceae bacterium UBA1726
AGCGTCCGGACTTCACTCTCGACCCTCTCCTTCATGCTGGTTGCTACTATGTGCAAGAGGCGGGGTCTATGTTCCTCGACGAAGTTCTGCGCCAGATTCTGCCAACAATGCAAGTCGGTCAGGCTCTGGATTTATGTGCTGCTCCTGGTGGCAAGTCAACTCTCCTCCGCGCCGCACTTGATTATACTCTCCCCTCTTCTGCGTCAGCTCTCCCCTCTTCTTGTAGGGCTTTTGCCGTAGGGCAAAATGCAGGGGCTGGGGGTGAGGCCCTTCTTTACTCCAACGAACCCGACCATCGTCGTGCCAACATCCTCATGGAGAACCTTCAGAAGCAAGGGCATCCAAATGTCATCGTGACAAACAACTACGCGAAGGATTACCAAAAGGCAAAACTCATGTTCGACCTCATACTGACGGATGTTCCTTGTTCGGGCGAGGGTATGTTCCGCAAGGACGAAGGGGCCATACGCGAATGGAGCATCCAGAATGTGATGAAATGTCAGGCTCTTCAGCGAAGCATCGTAGAGGATATATGGCCTTGTCTCAAGGAGGACGGTATCCTCATCTACTCCACTTGCACCTTCAACACTCGCGAGAACGAGGAGAATGTGCGATGGATTTGCGAAGAGTTGGGGGCTGAAATCCTTCCGATAGAAACACGTCCAGAATGGGGCATCACGGGTTCATTGCTCGAGGGCTTTGATGGTTCAGTATATCGCTTCATCCCTGGCGTTACGCCTACCGAGGGACTTTTCCTTTGTGTTCTTAGAAAAAAGCCTCACCCCCAGCCCCTGCATTTTGCCCTACAGCAAAAGCCCCATGAGGCGAGGGGAGCAAAGAACCAGAAGACTCAAAAAGCTTTAAGGGTTTTGTGCGACGGTAATTATCCGGGTGAGGTGAAAGGAAAGAACATCATTCCTGCTCATGCTGAGGCGCTACTGATAAATCTTCCCGAGGACAAATATCCACGAACGGAAGTTGACAGAGAAACTGCCCTACAATACCTCAGAGGCGAGGCCATCTACTCCCCTCTCCTTGCGCAAGAGGCACAGGGGATAAGGCTTCTTACCTACGAGGGTCATCCTCTTGGTTTTGTCAAGAACCTCGGCAATCGCGCCAACAACCTCTATCCTCAGGAATGGCGTATCCGTTTCAAATAGCAGTCACAGTTCCCTCGGTTTCAACCGAGGGCTAAAAAATAAAGAAAGAAATGAAAAAAGCAATTCTCTTTTCCCTTTTGGCAATCGCCTTCTCGCTTGGCGTTCATGCCCAGAAGTCAGTCAAAATCTCTGTCTTTGCCGATCACATCTTTGATGTGGTGCGTCAGGATAGCCTCTCACTCGAAGAGGCGGCACGACATGTGTTCGGCATGGGTGTACACGGTGTTGACGTATATGTGAACATGGACACCGAAAAACTGATGACTCTCCAGAAGGCGGGCCTTCGTCCGGCATCGGCAATATTAGTTGCCGACCTTGTCAACAACGACTGCACAGAGGAGATAAAGAACGCGCTCAGTTTCTGCCACAGATATGGTTGCAGAAGCATGCTCGTTGTTCCCGGGTTACTTCCCGACAAACCTTCCCGAGAGGTTTATACTGCCCTCTACAACCGTCTTCGCAATCTTGCTATTCAAGGCAAAAACGAAGGCATCAGCATCACCGTTGAGGACTACGACAACGCCAAGTCGCCTTGTTTCAACACAATGTGTCTCGACCAGATGTTCAAGGCTTGTCCTGATCTCGGCCTTACCTTCGACACAGGCAACTTCGCTGTGTGCAACGAGGATGTGATGATGGCGCGTCGTCATTTCGATGGGAAGATAAAGCATGTCCACCTCAAGGACCGCAAGACTATGGGACAATGGGAAGTTGTGGCTGTAGGCACAGGTTGCGTACCAACACAGGACTTCATCGAGAGTCTTCTCAATAAAGGCTATGATGGTTGGTTTACCATCGAGTGCTTCGGGGCTAAGAACATGCTCGAGGACATTCGTACTGGTGCAGAAAACGTAAAGCGATTTGCCCCACGCGCCGAACCAAAACCCGAAAACAAGGAAACAAAATAAAGAATAATATGATTAGCATTATTTCGGCGGTGGCTCAGAACCTCGCCATAGGCTTTGAGAACAAACTCATCTACTGGTTGCCTAACGACCTGAAGCGTTTCAAGGCACTCACCACAGGCAACACCATCATCATGGGTCGTCGCACCTTCGAGTCACTCCCAAAGGGTGCCTTGCCTAATCGTCGTAACATCGTTCTCTCGCGCTCGGGAAAACCAGAGGATTTCCCTGGTTGCGACCTCTACGCTTCGCTCGAGGAGGCATTGGCAAATTGTGCTCCTGAGGAGGATATATATATAATAGGTGGAAACTCCGTCTATCAGGCAGCCATGCCATTGGCCGACCGTCTCTGCCTCACCCTCGTTCACGACACTCCTGCCGAGGCCGACACCTTCTTCCCTGATTTCTCCGAAGGTTGGAAGGAAGTATGGCGCGAGGACCACGACATTGACGAAAAGCACCATCAGCGCTATTCGTTCGTAGATTACGAGAGGGCCCTCTCGCTTTGATAAAAAAAGGCCCGGCATTTCTGCCGAGCCGTCACAGTTCCCTCGGTTTTAACCGAGGGTTTATTGTGCCTTTGGATACCCTGCCCTCACTTCTTTCTCGAAGGCATCGTAGTCCTCTGCGCCAAGATTATAGAGGCGTTCCAGTTCGGCATTAGTACCGGTTGTCTCCTTGTTGTGGCTATAGTAGTTGAGCATATCCGTCACAGCCGCCAGATAATTATCCTCAGGCAGTTCGTTTGTCTCATTGTTCAACTGATAAAGCGAGCATGATGCCATAAATGCAACAAGATATGGCGCCGTCTCCTCGTTCATCCACTTTGCCTCTGCCTCGCCGATAGGAATCGTCACATCAGGCGAAGCCTGTGTCCAACTAAAGATGAACTGTGCCGTCTTGTCCATATCATCAGCGGTGAGATAGTGCTTCAAATAAAACAAGCATGCCAGTCGTGCCTCCTCGTTGCGAGCGTGGGCATCTTCTGCCGATGTAACCTCAGCAACCGATGGTACCTTTCCGTCTGTCTGCTCTTCAAGGATTTTTGCATCGAAATAACGCCCATCGTTCATCATCTTCACCAGTTTGTTAGCCGCCTCCTCATTCTTTGTAATCCAGTTGGCATTGGCGATGTAATACTTCTCATCACGCATTCCCACAACATGGCAGAATGCCTCAAACACACCCTCGCGAATCATCTTTGCATACAATGGCCAAAGGAACTCGTTGTGAATGTCATCTTTGATAAGTGGCAATGGCACAGGTTCGTCGGTAACATTCTCGGCCACCTTTGGAACGGCATACATGAACACATCATACACCTTTCCATATTCCGATGGTTCCTTACTTGCAGCCTCGCGAACCGACTCATACGATGCTCGTGTCTTAGGGCCCCACTCATCGATTACCTCTTGTGGAAAATTGAAAGAAAGCCACTTGTCAGGCATCTCGGCCAACTTACTGATACTTCGATGATCATTGCCGAAGAATCCATACCATCCCATCATTCCAAGGGCATACGAAAATCCCCCAGGAGTGCCTGCGTCAATCATTGAGTTATAGAAACCTATGTATGAACTCGCATGGGTAGGTTTATATGTCAATGAGATAGTAAAGCAATTCATGGCTCTGTTTTCATATTCATCAACGCTGTCGGGTTCCAGAACTGCAAGCCTCTGGTAGCAGATACCTGTATTATAGAAAAGATTTTGAGCCAACTCACTATTCTGACCATCATCAAGTTTCATTGCCTTATGGTAATACTCTAATGCCTGACGCGAATCGCCTTCATCATCGACAAGCGTTGCCAGAAGGTTGTAATTCTCGGCAAGGGCACTACCTGCATCCTCCTCAGAACATTTCTTCAGACTCTCGAGCAGTACCTTCTTTGCCTCTTTTTTCTTATCCATCTCACGGAGGGTGTACGCCTTCTCGTAGTAGAGGTTCGGGTTCTTAGGATCGAGTTTCAATCCCTCGCTGTATTTCTTTATAGCCTCCTCATACTTCCCCTCTTCGTGGAGGTTCACGCCCTCGCCAAGCAAGGCATACGCTTTCTCTGCCTTCTCATCATTTTGTGCCCAAGCGCCCATTGCACCAACGCACAGCAACAACAGTAAAAGAATCTTTTTCATATTCAAATTAGGTTTTCGTTTCCAATGTTTCATTATTTCCAATGGCAAAAATACAACAAAAAAACAACGCCACAAAGAATATCACGAAAAACTTTCTAACATTTTGTTTTTTTTGAAAAAAAAGTGGGCGGTTTTTGTCCGAGGAAAAACAAACAAACCTATATTTGTAATCAGAAAGAGGAACGACGAAAGACACACATTTTCTTTCCGGCAGTCACTCTTAATTACTACTAAATAAATATATAACAAAAGGAATGAACACAATTAAATTCCGACCAGACAAGCCTGAGACGCATGAGTCGTTCATATGGGACGACCCACAGGGCGAACTTGTCTACGAATCAATGGAGATGAGCTCGTTGGAACGCTCCGACAACGAGATGATTTTCACTCTCCGCGCGTCAAAACAATACAACTGGAGAGAGTTGGCCGAATTCATCACAGGCGAATGTCACGACCTGTGTTGCTGGCTTCTCAAACAGCGTAAGGAACATCGTGATTTCGAGCAACTGGAGGCTATCCCGCAGGAGTACTTTGAGGAGGAAGTGGAGGTTCAGGACATGCCTGATGCAGAACCTGACGATGCCGATTTCGATGGCGAAGAACCCCTCTTCATGCTCACTCGCACGGACCATTGGTGGGAGATGTACGAGGGTGACGAGGAATACCTTATCCGCTATCGTCTGCCAAAGTGCGAGAAGTATCCGCTGAGTTGCTCCGACGACCTCGACGCCTTGCAGTTTCTGCTCCAGGACGAGGCTCCGCTACTCACCCATTACCTTCGTACGATGTACGACAAAGTGAACGGAATTACTGACGAATACGAGGAGGACGCCTGATGTTTGGATACTGTAATTCTGTGATGCCTGCAAGTGCCGTATGCACTCAGGCCGATTTCGAGCGAATCATCAGTAGTGCCGTTGTCAAGGACAACTGCGAGGCAATTCGCCACATTGTGGAGGGCATTCAGCCTGATGCCACCGAGAAGCAGTTGAAGCAGGCGAAGGACGCGATTGGCAAGTACAAGAGTGGTGCGAAGGACGAGGGGATAAAGAGTCTGCCGGGATTCTGTTTCCACGCTTCGTTCAGCGACGGCAAGCGCTCCAACGCCTCGGCTGTGGCGAGTGGATTGGTGAGCATCGACCTCGACGATGTGTTCCCTTCGCCTCGTCAGTTCTTCGACGAACTCAAGGACAAGGCCGTTGCCGAGCATCTGGCTCTCGCCTACATCTCGCCTTCTACACGAGGCCTGAAACTGGTGTTCCCTGTGCCTGAGGGGTCAACCGACATTGAGTCGGCTCAGGAGATTATCGTGGAACGTCTTGGCGTGGGGGCTTATCACGACGGAAAGACATTCGACCTTGCCCGTCTGGCGTTTGCCTCACCTGCCGACTACATCCTCTATCGCGATGATTCTCAGCTCTTTAGCGAGCATACTTTGCCAAAGACATGGGACAAGGACGAGAAGGCTGATGGCACATCTGACGCTACTTGCGAGGGACTCTCGCCTCAGGAGAAGGCCGACAAGCATTTCATCGATGGCATTAGCATGGCCGACATCCTCGTTCGTATCTGCGAGAAGATTTGCGGTAAGGCGGAACCTGATGCCGGACAGCGAAACAACACGATGTATCAGGCTACAAAACTGATGCGTGTCTATTGCGACGACAATATCGAGGTGCTCTTTGAGGTGATGCCTCGCTGGGGATTGCCTGATGCCGAGTGGGAACAGACCATCCGTTCGGCTTGCAAGCGTCCTATCGCGCAGTCAACTCGCCACGAGGCGGAGTCGTTGCTTCTTCAGATGCGACGCGATAAGGCTGTGGAGAATGGCGAAGTGGCATGGCGTCTGCCTGCTCCTCCAAAGAACCTGCCTCCTGTGTTCAAGGAGTTTGCTCGCGTGACACCAACCGAACTGCTGCCTGCCCAACTGCTCGCACTATGCCCTACACTCGGTTTCTTCGGTACTATGGCAAAGGCCAACTATGCCGATCCAGGCGAGGAGGACGACTGGCGCGCACCAAACCTCATAACGGTCATTGTGGCACCACCGGCTTCGGGTAAGGACAACATCACAAAGGTGTTCAAGCGACTCACTAAGAAACTGAGCGACAAGGAGTTACCATTGCTCGAGCAGTTGAACAAGTACAACAAGACGAAGAAGCCGGAGGACCTTCCTGCCGAGGGCATCCGATTGCTTCCTGAGCGTCTGTCGATGACATCGCTGTCGGTTCAGATGGAGCGCGCAAAGGGCAAGCATGTGTTCATCTTCACACCAGAGATTGACACCCTCAAGACGAGCAACGGTTCGGGCGGATGGGCCGACCTCTCAACGGTGTTCCGCAAGGCTATCGACAACGACACGATGGGACAAATCTACATGAGTGCCGACTCACATTGTACGAATGTGCCTGTCTTCCTCAACATGCTCATCCTCGCGCAACCTGAGCGCATGCATCAGTTCTTCAATCGCGACAACATCATCAACGGACTCGTCAGTCGTGTGCTCTTCGTCGAACTGCCCGACAACACGGGTTGCCGCAAACTGTCGGTGAAGAAGATGAGCGACTTCGAACAGCGCAATGTGGAGAAGGTGATTCACTATCTTGAGAGCATCCACGAGGTGCTGGAGGAGGAGGAATACGACGAGGAGGGCAACCTCATCAAGGGGGCTGTGTATGCTCGTCGCGAACTGAAGATGCCTCGCACTCGTAAGGCGCTGAAAGCGTGGGGATTGGAACATCAGGACCACTACCTCCAGACTCAGGAGAATCCTGCCGAGGACCATTTCTTCCGCCGTTCGTCGCTCTTGGGATTCCATGCCGCCATGGTGGCGTATATGTGCTCGGGATGCAAGGAGACAAAGGCCGTCATCGACTTTGCCCTCTGGGTTGCGGAGTACTGTCTGCAGAGTCAGTTGCTCCACTTCGGTGCCGCCTACAACGAGATTGCCAAGCGCCGCTCGGATTCCCACATCGACCGCGTGCTTGCCATGAATTCCGTCTCGAAGTTCAACCTCCTCGCCGCCCTGCCTACTGAATTCACCACGCAGGATATGGTGGACCTCATGAGGAAGGAAGGCCGCACAATGGCAAATCCTTCGAATACGATTCGGAAATGGAAACTTGCCGGTTTAGTGAAGGAACTCGCTCAAACGGGCAATTCCAAGAAATGGAAGAAAACATAATCTACCTACCTATCTACCTACCTATCTACCTACCTCGGGTAGATGGGTAAGTGTAGGAAAGAGTAATAATTATAGTAATAATACTATAAAATGAAATAACAATTACTCTGTTGGAAATTATGTTCTGCATTATGTTTTCCACATACCTATAGGGTAGATAGGTAGATAGGTAGATAGATTGGTGCAACGTGTTGATTATCAGCGCATTACAATATACCTATCTACCTACCCATCTACCTACCTATCTACCCTACCCCTTCCTCATCCTACTGAAATGAGCAAAAATTCGCCAGCGAATTCGTTGTCATTTAACTTAAATGAAGTGGTCATTTAACCGCAATGAGCAGGTCATTTAACTTAAATGAGGCGGTCATTCCACTTAAATGACAACATTAAATCGGCTTTGCAACCGAGTTGCGGAGGATTTTTTGTAACTTTGCAGAAGAATTATAAAAAATCGCAAAAAGGATATGCTCAAAAGAAGGTATTTCTATTTCATTACGATGGCGGTCATGGCATTGGCGATGGCTGCTTGTGGACACAAAACCCAAGACGAACACGAGGGTGAGGAGGCCGAACACCACGAACATGGCGACGAGATTGTGCTCGAACCAGAGAAGGCAAAGGCAGCCGGCGTCACGGTGGAGACAGTTCAACCGGGCTCTTTCCACGGCATCATCCACACCTCGGGAAAGGTGATGGCGGCTTCGTGCGACGAGACAACGGTTGTGGCAACACTCTCCGGTCGCGTGACCATCAAGGATCATGTGAGCGAGGGACTGAAAGTGGCTGGCGGCACATCGCTCTTCACCATCACCTCGGCTGGCATGCAGGTGGCTGAGGGCGACCCTGTGCAGAGGGCGAAGATTGAATACGAAAAGGCTGAACGCGACTACACGCGCGCGCAATTATTAAATAAGGATAAGATTATCTCGGACAAGGAACTGGTCGTTGCAAAGGCTGAATACGAGGCTGCGAAACTCACCTACACGAGCGTTCAGAAGACTCGTAGTGCCGGTGGCGTGGTGGTGACAGCCCCTCGTGGCGGTTTCGTAAAGCAATGCCTCGTGAACGGTGGCGACTATGTGGAGGCGGGTCAGCCTCTTGCCATCATCACCCAGAATCAGCACCTCTATCTGAGGGCTGAGGTGCCCGAGCGACGATTCAACGAACTGAACAGCATCAAGGGTGCAAAGTTCAAGACGAGTTACAGCGACCGCCTCTACGACATCAGCAACATGGGCGGACACATACAGTCGTATGGCCGTTCGGCAGAGGTGAACAACTCCTACATACCTGTCATCTTCGAGTTCAACAACACCGGCGATGTGGTGCAAGGCTCGTATGCCGACATCTACCTCATCACCAACGAGCGCTCGGATGTGATTAGCGTACCGCTCACAGCCCTCACCGAAGAGCAGGGCCTCCACTATGTATATGTGCAGATTGACGAGGAGGGATACCGCAAGCAGGAGGTGACACTCGGCGAAAACGATGGTGAGCGAGTGGAGATTCTCAAGGGTTTGAAGAAGGGCGAGAAGGTGGTGACAAAGGGTGCCATCCAGGTGAAACTGGCAAGTGCCTCGAACGCCATCCCGGCGCATAATCATAACCACTAAGGAAGCCCCTCCCCGGCCCTCCCCCTTGGGGGCGGGAGAAAGAAAGGGAGTTGAAATGTAGGGGGCAAATACAAGAAGCATAGTGACGGCCGGTCATGTAAATTGTAAATTGTAAAATTGTAAATTCGCAGATGCTTAACAAGATAATCAGATTTTCTCTTGAGAACAGAATCCTCGTATTGGTGGGAGCGGTATTGCTCGTGCTGGCGGGATTGTATTCTACAAGCAAGACTGAGGTGGATGTGTTTCCCGACCTCAACGCCCCTACGGTGGTCATCATGACCGAAGCCGGAGGAATGGCTACTGAGGAGGTGGAACAGTTGGTCACCTTCCCGATAGAAACAGCCGTAAACGGTAGTACTGGCGTGCGTCGCGTTCGTTCGCAATCGACAAACGGATTCTCCGTTGTATGGGTGGAATTCGATTGGGGTACCGACATCTATCTGGCTCGACAGATTGTAAGCGAGAAACTTGCTGCCATAGGCGAACAGATGCCCGATGGCGTGAGTGCTCCTGTGCTGGGTCCTCAGTCGTCAATCCTCGGCGAGGTGCTCATCATCAGTATGACAAGCGACACCACATCGCTTCAGGACCTCCGTACTTTTGCCGATTGGGTGATACGCCCTCGCCTACTCTCTACGGGTGGCGTGGCTCAGGTGAGCGTCCATGGTGGCGACATCAAGGAATACCAGATTCTCATCAACCCTGGAAAGATGAAGCATTTCGGCGTGTCGCTCACGGATGTGATGAACGCCACACGAGGCATGAACAAGAACACCAACGGTGGTGTGCGCTATGAATATGGCAACGAGTACATCATCCGCGGCATCACCTCTACAAACGACATCGACAAACTGGAGGCGTGCATCGTGAAGAAGGACGGTGAGAGTGTCATCACCCTTGCCGATGTTGCCGATATCGAGGTGGGCAGTCAGTCGCCTAAACTCGGTGTGGGTAGCGAGAAAGCCCATCCTGCCGTACTCCTTACTGTGACGAAGCAACCAAACACCAGCACTCTCGACCTTACGAAAAACCTTGATTCTGCCATCGACGAACTGAAGGGCAACCTGCCAACAGATGTTCATATCTCGAGCGATATTTTCCGTCAGGCGGACTTCATTGAGAGCAGTATCGACAATGTGAAGAAGTCGCTCATCGAAGGTGCCATCTTCGTTGTAATAGTACTTATGATATTCCTTGCCAACGCGAGGACAACCATCATCTCGCTTGTCACTATCCCACTCTCTTTCCTTGTGGCAATGATTGTGCTCAACCTCCTCGGCATCAGCATCAACACTATGACTCTGGGCGGTCTTGCTATTGCCATCGGTTCGCTCGTCGACGATGCCATCGTGGATGTGGAGAATGTACACAAAAAATCAATTGGACAATTTGACGATTTACAATTGACAATTGATGAGGGCAGCAAGTTTGGCGATTTCAGGGATTTGGTTTTTGAGGCTTCGAAGGAGGTGAGAATGCCTATCCTCAACTCAACGCTGATTATCATCACCAGTTTTGCACCATTGTTCTTCCTGAGCGGTATGGAGGGACGAATGCTCATTCCATTGGGCATCGCTTTCGTGACGGCTTTGTTCGCCTCTACTCTCGTGGCATTGACTTTGACTCCTGTGCTTTGCAGTTATCTGCTCGGCAAGAAGGGCGGCAAGTTGCCTAAGGAGGCTTTCGTGGCTGTTTGGCTGAAGAAATACTACCACAGGGCTTTGCTCTGGGTGCTCGACCATACACGCCTCGTGCTTGGCTCAACAGTAGGATTGTTCGTGGTGGCTGTAGTGGTGTTCATGACCTTGGGAAGCAGTTTCCTGCCTAAGTTCAACGAGGGTTCGTTCACCATCAACATTTCCTCGCTTCCTGGCATCTCGCTCGAGGAAAGCGACTCCATCGGAGCACGCGCCGAACGACTGTTGCTTCAGGTGCCAGAGATTAAGACCGTGGCTCGCAAAACCGGACGAGCAGAACTCGATGAGCATGCCTTGGGCGTTAATGTGAGCGAGATTGAGGCTCCGTTCGAGTTGAAGGGTCGCTCGCACGAAGAGGTATTGAACGATGTTCGCGAACGCCTGTCGGTATTGGCTGGGGCAAACATCGAAATCGGTCAACCTATCTCCCATCGTATTGACGCTATGCTTTCGGGAACTCAGGCGAGCATCGCCATAAAACTCTTTGGCAACGACCTGAACAAGATGTTCACCATAGGCAACCAGATAAAGGAGGCTTGTGAGGACATTGAGGGTATTGCCGACCTGAATGTGGAGCAGCAGATTGAACGCCCGGAACTGAAGATTATCCCTCGCAGAGAGTTGCTCGTGAGAAATGGTATCTCGTTGCCTGAATTCAACGAGTTCCTTGCTGTGAACCTTGCCGGCGAGACTGTTTCGCAAGTGTATGAGGGCGGCAGAGCATTCAACCTTGTGGTGAAGAGCCTCTCCCCAGAACAAATCAGCGACCTTGTCATTGATACTCAGGACGGCCGAAAGATTCCGCTTTCGGATGTGGCTGATGTGGTGTCGAGCGCTGGTCCTAACACCATCAACCGCGAGAATGTGCAACGAAAGATTGTCATCTCGGCAAACACTTCTGGTCGTGCCTTGAGCGATGTAGTGGACGATATAAAGAAGGCTGTGAACGAAGAAATCAAGTTGCCTGAGGGCTATCGCGTGGAATATGGCGGACAGTTTGAGAGTCAGGAGAGTGCCAGTCGTGTGCTCTACCTCACTTGCGCCCTCGCCATCGTCATCATCTTCTTCCTGTTGTTCATGCAGTTCCGCAGTACTGTGGAGGCTGGCGTCATTCTGCTTAATCTGCCATTGGCATTGATTGGCGGCATCTTCGCCCTACTCCTCACCACAGGCGAGATAAGCATTCCGGCTATCATCGGTTTCATATCGCTCTTTGGTATTGCCACCCGCAACGGTATGCTCCTCATCACGGAATACAAACGACTTCGCACAGAGGAAGGCAAGAGCGTGAAGGACGCCATTGTGGAAGGTTCGTTGTCGCGACTGAACCCAATCCTCATGACTGCCCTCACATCAGCCCTCGCACTCGTGCCATTGGCATTGGGAGGCGACCTTCCGGGCAACGAGATTCAGTCGCCTATGGCAAAGGTTATCCTCGGCGGACTTATCAGTTCGACATTACTCAACGCATTCATCATTCCAATAATATATGAAAAGATTTCTAATCGCAGTTAGTATTTTGCTCTCGGCAACTAATCTGTTTGCCAACGACATCAGCGATGTACTGAAGCAGATTGAACGAAACAACCTGGCTCTCAAGGCATTAAGCCACAGCAACGAGGCTGATGTCTTAGACATAAAAGCAGAGAACACAATCAACGGTCCTTCGCTCGAGTACTCTCCCTTCTGGGGTGGTGGCTACTCGGGCATTGCCGAAAGCGAACTGATTGTGAAGGAAGATATCGAGTTTCCGACAAAGTATGCGGCTCGCAACAAACAGGCGAAACTGCAGAAGGAGGAAGGCGACCAGCAATACGAAAAACTCAGGCGCGAGGTGCTGCTTGAGGCCGAACTGCTTTGTCTTGACATCATCAAGGTGAACCAGTTGATAATGCTTCTTGACCAACGCCTAACGGGCAGTCGGACTTTGCGCGAGATGTACGAGAAGCGTATGGAGGCTGGTGATGCGAATATTCTGGAGGTGAACAAGGTGAAACTCGATTGTCTTGATGTTCAGACTCAATTGAGCGAGGCACAGAATGAGCGTAGCGTTCTTCTGCAGCAACTTCAGCAGTTGAATGGTTCGCTGCCAATTGACATCACAGACACGAAGATGCCTGAATTCCCGGTGATTACCGATTTTGAATCGTTCAAGGCGCTTGCTCTCTCAACTGATGCTGACATCCAGATGGCAGAGGCTTCGCTGAAATCGGCCGAGATGGATGTGAACATTCAGAAGAAGGAGTGGTTGCCTAACATCTCGTTGGGTTATCGTCGCAACACCGATAAGAAGGATTATGTGAACGGAGTGCTGATGGGCGTTAGTTTCCCGATACTGAGCAATGGTAAGAAGGTGAAGGCTGCACGCCAGCGTCAGGAAAGTGCCATACTACAAGTGGAGCAGGCTCGTCAGGACGCAGAAACGGCATTGAAGACACGCTATCAGCAACTCATCGGTTTGCAGAATGTCCTCGACCACAGCGATATTGAGATGATGAAGGAGATGCTCGACCTCTACTCAAAGGCTCTTCAGCATGGTGAGATTGACGCCATCACATATTATGGCGAGGTGCATAGCATCTACGAAAAACTGCAACGCCACATTGATGTGCATTGCCAGAGCACCAAGCTCCAGGCAGAGTTGCATAAGAATGAATTGTAGCCCCCTTCCCGACCCTCCCCGAGGGGAGGGAGTGGTTACCTATATAAAAGAAAAAAGGCCATCTCGTAACTGAGGTGGTCTTTATTTGTTTTGTTGTTTAATCATTCTACTCCTCCCCCTCGGGGGAGGTTGGGAGGGGGGCTTTACATCTCCGCTACAGGAAGCTGGCGGCTGATGACAGCGTTGAAACTAACTATTGTCTCTGAACGCGCAAGGCCAAGAGGCTGAAGCTTGTCGTGGATGATGTTCAAGAGATGATGATTGTTCTGAGCATAAATCTTGATGAACATATCGAACGAACCTGTGGTGTAGTGACATTCAACAACCTCAGGAATCTTACGAAGTTCCTCAACACACTTGTCGAACTTTGAAGGATCCTTCAGGAAAAGACCTATATAAGCACAAGTCTCATAGCCAAGTGCCTCTGGATCAATAATAAACTGTGAGCCCTTGAGAACACCGTTTGCCTGGAGACGCTGAATACGCTGATGGATAGCAGCACCGCTGACATTACACTCACGAGCTACCTCAAGGAAAGGAACACGAGCATCCTGCGCAATCATACGCAAAATCTTCTTGTCTAATTCATCTAAATTATGATTTGCCATACTTTTTTGTTTTTATTAGTGCAAAGATAAGGCAAAATCGTGATAATTCCAAACAATTAGACAAGATTTTTTGTTATTTCATTATTTTTTCCTTCATTTCTTCTTTCATTATTTACAAAAAGAAACTTACAATTTGAAAGTATGGACAAAAAAAAGCGACTCCGAAAAAGAGCCGCTGTAATTCTTTATACACTAACATCCGCCTTGATGTGTGGATGTGGGTCATAGTCTACAAGTTCGAAATCCTCGTAACGGAATGAGAAGATATCCTTCACATCAGGATTGATAATCATTTGTGGCAATGGACGAGGTTCGCGAGTGAGCTGGAGCTTTGCCTGCTCAAGGTGGTTGAGATAGAGATGTGTGTCGCCCGTTGTATGAATGAAATCGCCACACTCAAGACCAGTCACCTGTGCCATCATCTGAAGCAACAACGCATAAGAAGCGATGTTGAAAGGTACGCCAAGGAATGTGTCGGCAGAACGCTGATAGAGTTGAAGCGAGAGTTTGCCGTCGGCCACATAGAACTGGAAAAGGCAATGGCAAGGAGGAAGCGCCATCTTCTCAATCTCTGCTGGATTCCAAGCAGTTACGAGCATTCGACGCGAATCAGGATGATTCTTGATGAGATCGACAACCTGCGAAATCTGGTCGATTGTGCCACCTTTATAATCAGGCCATGAGCGCCACTGATGACCATATACAGGACCTAACTCACCATTCTCGTCGGCCCATTCATTCCAGATGCGCACGCCATTGTCCTGGAGATACTTCACATTTGTATCGCCGGCAAGGAACCAAAGGAGTTCGTGGATGATTGACTTCAGATGGAGTTTCTTTGTTGTGAGCAACGGAAATCCGTCGGCCATGTTGAATCGCATCTGATTGGCGAAAACACTCATTGTGCCCGTACCTGTACGGTCGGTTTTCACAACACCCTCGGTGAGGATACGGTTGAGTAGGTTGAGATATTGTTTCATTGTTTTGAATTGGCAGTATATGTAACTTTCAATATTTTAGCATCGCGCAAGGCCATCTTCACCTTATTAATATATGACATAGGCACTTCCTTATCGGCAAGGAGCGATGCACTAAGTTTTTCCATCTGATCGGCAGGAATGCCATCACGCTCGTTGCGCAAAGCCTGTGGAAGTTCGGCAAGCGGCACGATATTGTTGCCCACCTGAACCTGATACTCTCCCCCACCAATGGCACGACCGACATAGATATTGATGACTGCAGCCTTGTTGGTTACTTTCACGAGGTTCTCGCCTACTGGCTGATGATACTCCACCTTAACTGTGTTCTCGCGCATGTGAGTTACAATCATGAAGAAGAACAGAATTGTGAAAATCAAGTCGGGCATTGCCGTCATCTGGAGTTCAGGCATGCTGCGATGATGTCGTTTCAGTCTCATTCCTCACCTCCTTCCTTGACTATGTCATTCTCGTGATAATTCTCGGCAACACGCTGAGGACATTCGGTCATAACCTTATCGTGGTCGATGCTTGTGAGTTGGTCGAGTCCTCGTCCGTATTTCTTTCGTGAATACGCCTCGCGTGCCTCGCTATAAGCCTCACCAAGATTCTGCTGCAACTGGAAATAAGCATCATACTGGCAGTCAGGATCGGCATCAACAGTAATGATATGCTGTTTGCCACGAGCAAGGATGAACTCCTCCATTCGCGCCTTCACATCGCTCATCTTCACAGTAGAGTCGTTGACAGAGAGGTTACCCTCGGCATCGAGTTTCAGCGCAAGGATATTCTCCTTATCAATGAACAACTCCTTCTGGTCCTTTTGCTTATCCTTTGGAGGAAGTTGGCGTGTGAGTCCCTTTGCCTCGTACATTGATGTTGTGACGAGGAAGAACACAAGAAGCATGAACGAGATGTCGGCCGTTGATGTTGTGTTAAGTCCCGGAACTTCTCTATTTCTGCGACCTATCTTCATTTGCGACGGAACATTGACCACAAGACAACAGCACATGTTGCCAAGAGTGAAACGGTGACGAGAACAAGTGACACATCAGCAACACCATTCCAGAGAGTATCGTTATTCTCACTCTCGATGATGTTTGGCAGAAACCACACAAGGAGCGCAAGGACGGCAGCAAGAGCCACCGACACAAGGGATGTCTTAAGCAACGAGCGCATCTTCGACCATACCACAGCAATGAGGGCTGCAGCAAGGGCGAGATACATCACGATGAGTATGATATCGACAAACTCCATTACGAATGATTATTCCTTGTTTCTGTATTTCTCTATTGAGTCAATCAGGCTGATGGCACTTTCTTCCATCTGTGCTGTCAGTCGGTCGATTTTTGTAATGATGTAGTTGTAGAACAACTGAAGGATGATGGCAGAAATAATACCAAAGATTGTTGTAATCAATGCCACCTTCATACCCTCGGCAACGATTGTAGGACTGATATCCCCTGCACCCTCGATATTCTCAAAAGCCATAACCATACCGATTACTGTTCCGAGGAATCCAAGCGATGGTGCAATGGCGATGAAAAGTTTAATCCATGCCGAACCCTTCTCGAGAAGAGCCAGTTGCACATTAGCGTAAGATTCCATTGAACGCTCGATGGCATCAGCTGGTTCGCGCATACGGAGAAGTCCCTGATAGCACACACTTGCCACAGGACCAACGGTTGAACGAGCCTTTTCCTTTGCACCCTCTACATCGCCTTTGGAAAGCAGAGTGTCGAGTTCGCCAACAAACTTACGGGCATTAATCTCTGCCAACGAGAGATAGATGATTCGCTCGATGCAGAAAGCAAGACCAAGGACAAGAGCCAAAGCCACGAGCGACATGAAGAAGGCATTACCCTCAACAAACTTGTCGCGCAGAATCTGGTGCAATCCTGTTGACTCAGCAACTCCTTCTGCCTGAAGCAATAATATTGATATAGTCATAATTAATCAATCCCCTCTCCATTGAGAGAGGGGTTAATAGAAGTCTTTAAATCATTGAATAGACAACATCCATAATCTTCTTGCCGAGTTCGTCAGCCTGCTCCATTGTGGCTGCCTCGCTATAGACACGGATGATTGGTTCGGTGTTCGACTTGCGGAGATGAACCCACTTGTCAGGGAAGTCAATCTTCACGCCATCAATATCGTTAACCTGCTCGTCCTTATACATTTCCTTAACCTTTGCAAGGATTGCGTCAATGTCGGTCTCAGGCTTGAGGTCGATACGATTCTTTGCAATGAAGTATTCTGGATAAGTCTTGCGAAGTTCGCTGACGGTCATCTTCTTCTGAGCAAGTGAAGAAAGGAAAAGAGCAATACCAACGAGGGCATCACGACCATAGTGGCTCTCTGGGTAGATTACTCCACCATTGCCTTCGCCACCGATTACGGCACCAACCTCTTTCATCTTTGTTGTCACATTGACCTCACCAACGGCAGCTGCAGTATAGACGCCACCATGCTTTGTTGTCACATCGCGAAGAGCACGAGTAGAACTGAGGTTTGAAACGGTATTGCCAGGAGTATGCGAAAGAACATAGTCGGCAACGCTTACGAGTGTGTACTCCTCACCAAACATCTTTCCGTCCTCGCAGAT
>DCIM01000061.1:21498-21785 GCA_002316005.1 Prevotellaceae bacterium UBA1726
CCACCGAGATTCTTCTCGAGTGGTTCAGGGTTATGAGCGAAATCACCAGTTGGTTCGCCATAGAGGAATGTATATTCAACACCAAGACGGTCGAGCAACTTTGGAAGGATGACACCACCAACAGAGTTGATTGAGTCAACAGCAACCTTGAACTTTGCCGCCTTAACAGCCTCAGCATCAACGAGATTCAATGCCATAACGGCATCAATGTGGCGCTGGTCGAAAGAGTTGTCTTCTGTATATTTGCCAAGTCCATCAACATCAGCATACTCGAAATCCTCAGCTTC